>JAIPBM010000020.1 GCA_021739695.1 Flavobacteriales bacterium
CCTCGTATTCAAGGAGGCCATTACCTGAGTGGCTTTACTCACCCCGAAGTGCCCATTTTCGTTTACAGCCAAGCCAATGGCTTGGAACTGCGCCCCATGAAATGGGGGTTCATACCCAGTTGGTGCAAAGATGCCACCTTGGCCACCAAACTTTGGAACCAAACGTTGAATGTACGGAGCGAAAGCATGTTCGAAAAAACCTCATTCCGTGCTGCGGCCAAGGACCAACGAGGCATTGTGCTGCTTCAGTCCTTTTACGAGCATCATCATTTTGGCAAACAGAGCTATCCTTTCAATATCCGCCTCCGCTCGGAAGAAGCTATGTATGTGGCCGTGATTTGGGATGAGTGGGTAGATAAGCTGAGCGGAGAACTGCGGCCAACCTTCAGCATTGTAACGGTAGAAGGCAACGAACTGATGGCCGTGTTGCACAATAACCCCAAGTTAGAAGGGCCGCGCATGCCTCTCATTCTGAAGGAAGAAGCAGTAGAACAGTGGCTGATGGGCGATGGAGCAGAAAGCAAAGAACAGCTCTTGGCGCTGTGCAAACCCTTTGCTGCCAGCGAGATGAAGGCGCATGCCGTGCAAAAGCTAAGCGGCAAAGCGGCATTGGGCGATGTGAAAGAAGCCACACAGGTCTTCGAATATCCTGAATTGATGTTCGATACGGATCTGATGGATGCCTTGAGTGACTGAAGCCGGCCCTGAGGTTTCATTCCAAATCTTACACCAATACCCTGGAATTCCATAACGCAAGCTTGCGGCTTGAGTGCTTATTTCGTTGCGCAACGAAAACCACGGTCATCCATCGCTCCGATTTCCATAGTATCTACGCTGAATATGCAGCCCTCGTGTATAACGCGTGCCTCAACTATTTGCAAAACGCCCAAGATGCAGAAGAGGTAACACAGGATGTGTTTCTGAAAGTGCACGCCAAGATGGATGGCTTCAAGGCCGAAGCAGAACTGAAAACCTGGATCTATCGCATAGCCATTAATCAGTGCCTCGATTTTCTAAGAGCCAAGAAACGCCAGAAACGTTTCGGTTTCCTGCTTTCCATCGGAACTGCGGTGGAGGAAAATTCAGCTGCTTTTGCAGCGTTCAATCATCCAGGTGTGCAATTGGAGGATAAGGAGGGAATCGCGCACATTTTTGCCTGTATCAATCAATTGCCCGAAAGGCAGAAGACAGCCTTGCTGCTGAAAAGCATGGAGCATCTATCGCAAAAGGAGATTGCCGAGGTGATGGCGCTTTCCGAAAAAGCAGTGGAATCCTTGCTTTCGCGTGCTAAAGCCAATTTGAAGGTAGATTTGAAAAAGCGCGAAGGATAGGCAAAGAATCATCGTCTAAGGATTGAAGCGATGCAAGAAATGAAGGAACTGGAAATGTTGAGGAAAGTGAATCGGGTAGGGGCTCCGCCCTTTCTTTTTACGCGTATTGAGGCGCGGATTCAAGCACAATTGAACGAACAGTTACCTGTTAGATGGGTATGGGTTTCGCTCAGCACCATGCTGTTACTTGTTGTGGTAAACACGCTCATTTTGGTTGGTAATACACAGCATTCCAACGCATCGAATAGCGGCATCCACCACATTTCGGAAGAAATGGGAATGCAGACATCCAATCAACTTTACCGATGAAAAAGACACAATTATTGACCGTTTTAGTAGCCGTGCTGGTGCTACTTAATGTGGGAACGCTTGGTTTTCTGCTCTTAGGCAGACCGCATGGGCCACATCCACCGCATATGAAAGGGGAACAAGGTCCCAAAGCAAGGATAGAAGAACGTCTTTCATTCACAGCAGAGCAGGAAAAGGCCTTTCAGGGTTTGATAGAAGAGCATCGGTCACAGATTTGGGCCAAGGATGAGGAAATGATGGCCGCTCGAAACATGCTTTACGCGCAATTGTCCGATGGCGAGACAGCCAATAGCGATTCTCTTTTGGGCGCCATAGGTCGTATTCAGCAAGAAGTGGAACAGATCCATTTCGCGCATTTCGAACAGATCCGCGGTCTGTGCACAGTAGAGCAATTGCCCGCCTACAACGAACTGACCAAGGAATTGGCTACGTATTTCAGTCAACCCAAAGGTCCAAAGCCAAAACATTGAAAAGGCTCGTCCTAAGTAGCTTCCTCCTATTCGTTTACGGAACGATAGTGGCACAAACCCTTCGGTTTCAGCCTTCATTTCATCAACTTCCTTTGGTATTGGATAGCAGCTATGTGACTGCCGATAGCACTACAGTCGCTGTTTCCATACTGCGATTTTACGTTTCCCACGTTCAGCTTTTGAATGGAGAAGAAGTGGTTTGGCTAGAGTCCGATAGCTATCATCTGGTAGATGCGGCTGATTCGGCTTCGTTGCAAATCGTGCTTCCCTCAGGTGTCAAGGCCGATGGGCTTTCATTCCTTTTAGGATCGGATAGTCTTGCGAATGTTTCGGGTGCCATGGGTGGCGACCTCGACCCAAGCAGAGGCATGTATTGGGCGTGGAACAGCGGCTACATCAACTTCAAGTTGGAAGGAACGAGTCCTATCTGTACTTCACGGAACAATGAGTTTCAATTTCATCTGGGCGGATATGCCTATCCGAATGCCACGGTGCAGCAGGTGAAGCTAGAACTGTCGGATGCTTCTGTTACAGTTCTTGTTGATGTAGCTCAATTGCTGGAAACCGTTGACCTGAAAGCACTTTCCATGGTCATGTCTCCGGGTGCGGAAGCTGTTGCCTTGTCCAAGCAGGCTGCCACCATTTTTCGTGTAAAAGATGAAGAGTAGAGCTGTTTTGCTGCTGGTTCTGACTACTGTGCTGCTATCTGCCACGCAAGTCGGTCTGAGTAAAATAGAACTGGAGTATCCCGAAAGCTGGCCAAAGCCGCTCTACGATTTTGAAAAGAGCCCGTTGAGCAAGGAAGGCGTTGCCTTGGGTAGAGCACTCTTCTACGACCCGATACTTTCTGCCGATAGCAGCATTTCTTGCAGTAATTGCCATTTGGTGTACACCGCTTTTACGCATGTAGATCACCAGCTCAGTCACGGCATTGGCGATAGCATCGGAACACGGAATTCCCCAGCGCTGATGAATTTGGCATGGAGCAAACACTTCATGTGGGATGGCGCGGTAAATCATTTGGATGTGCAGGCATTGGCTCCGATAACTCACCCAGCCGAGATGGGAGAGACCTTGCCAAACGTAATTGCCAAACTGCAACGGTCATCCAGCTATCCGCAGTTGTTCCAAACAGTTTTTGGCGATAGCATTATCACAGGGCAGCATTTGCTCAAAGCCTTGGCGCAGTTTCAACTGACCTTGGTTTCTTCTCATTCCAAATACGACAAATTCAAAGCGGGTGAAGCGGAATTTACCGAACAGGAACAACTTGGCTATGCACTTTTTAAAAGCAAATGTGGTTCGTGCCACAAGGAACCTTTATTCACTAATGGCGACTTCGCCAATAGCGGTCTGCCAATGGATACCACCTTGAATGACCTTGGTAGAATGAACATCACCCAGTTGGCTTCAGATTCCTTACTGTTTAAAGTACCAACGCTGCGGAATATTGAGTTCTCTTATCCATACATGCACGATGGGCGTTTCAAAACCATTCGCGAAGTCTTGAATCATTACGATAGCGGTATTGTTCATTCGAATACCTTGGCCATTGAGCTTGAAGATGGTTTGCCACTCTCAAGTACTGAGAAGGTCGATCTCACCGCATTTTTGCTCACATTAACAGATAAGGAGTTCCTGTTCAATCCTGATTTCGCTTTTCCAAAAAACTAATTCCACACCTACCGAAGGATACATCAACAACTGACGTCTAAACTTTCAAATCATCATTCATATCCATTTATCCCATGAACAAAATTCTTGCGTCCTTTTTCTCGCTGACCATTGTTGGGCAGGTAGCTGCTCAAACAGACCCGGCCATAACTTCTTGGCTTCAGAACAACACTCAAACAGGAACCTACTACACTTCAGGTAATTCCACTGCCATTAGCAATGGCATACTGGTCAATTGTCAGGAGGTAGAATATTCGGACAACTTCGTGTATGTGCATACCGAAGGCATTCCAGCTTATCCAACAGGGCCGTTTTTAGATGGAAATCCATCGGTGGCCACGTCTCAAGGGGCTATCTACAAGTTCCCATTGAATCCAACGCAGAATACTGGGACATTAACAGCAACTACTGGTGGGACAATTGGCGTTTTCATCAATGGCGTTTCGTTGTTCGATTACCGCGATGGTGTTGCTTGGAATCCGAATACCAGCGCGTTGTGTGGAGGCCCTGGAAACCCAACCTGTCCGGGTGGACCAATGGCAACGATGGCTTGGAATCGTGATGCCGTTCCAGCCGAAATGGGTGGTTTCGATTGCTCAAAAGCACATCCAGCAATGGGAAACTATCACCATCATCAGAATCCTTCTGCTTTCAATCTTGATATCAATGTGGTTTCTACTATCTGCAACCTATATGATGCTGAAGGGCTTTATGCCATTAATCCGAATCAGCATTCACCACTTTTAGGATTTGCCTATGATGGATTTCCTATTTATGGTGCGTATGGCTACGCCAATGCGGATGGAACTGGAGGAATAACCCGTATAAAGTCTGGCTACGAGTTACAGACTGCCACAACTAGAACCAATGGTCCAGCTGTGAATGTCACGTATTTCGCAGGATATTTCAGAGAAGATTATCAATGGGTGGCACATCCTGGAGAAGAAGATTATTTGGATGTACACAACGGTCGTGTTTGTATTACGCCCGAATATCCGAACGGAACCTATGCTTACTTCTGCACGGTTGACGAGAATTGGAATTCAGCTTATCCGTATGCAGTTGGTCCTACATTCTACGGCACCTATGCCAATAGAAAGGTGACTTCGGTAACGGAAGTAACGACCGTTTACACGCCATCTGTTACAGGAATTGCATCTCAGGATATGGATGTGAAATTCACCGTATTCCCTAATCCAAGTACAGATCTGATCGCTTTGCAGATCTCAGGAATGACTGATCATGATATGCCAGTTGAGGTTTACGACATGCAAGGTAAATTGATCACTACAGGTGTTATCCGTCAGGGAACAACTATTTGGTACTTAGACACGAAAACCATGTATGATGGAACCTACATCGTAAAAGTTGGAACCTCAGGAGCTACCAAAACAGTAGTGCTTGCAAGAAATTGAACACAGTATTTTAGTTCAATTTTAAACAGAACGGGCTGCAACCATTGGTTGCAGCCCGTTTTCTTTCTGTATGTCTGATGTGCTCGTAAAGCTTAATTTTCACTATTCGAATTCATGAACAACTCATGAGAAGAATGTAAAGAGCTGAATGACGCGAATTGAACTCATACTATTGGTGATAGGCGCTTTTTTTACAGCTTCGACCAGTAACGCACAATCCGTAACCAAAGGAGACATTCTTTACAGCAACTCGCTTTCCAATACAGACTCATTGGCCGATTGGAAAATGGAAGGTTCTGCTACGGTATCGGCTGCAGATGGTTGGATGGAGATGTTTTCGCCAGATCAGAAAGACCATCATGTGTTCTGGTGTCCGATGGAGTTTCCTGCCGATTTTGTGGCAGAATGGGAGCTAAGGAACTTGAATCCGGCATCTGGACTTTGCATCGTGTTCTTTGCCGCCAAAGGTGTGAATGGCGAAGACATCTTTGATTCAAAGTTGAAGCACCGGAACGGGATATTCAAGCAATACACGAATGGCGACATCAGCAATTACCACATTTCTTACTACGCGAATACGCCCACGCAAAAAGATCGTCCCTTCAGTCATCTGCGTAAAAACCCAGGATTTCATAAAGTACATGTGGGAAAATCCGGGATTCCGGCCAATTCGGAATCTACTCATAAGATCACGCTCATCAAGAACAACAATCACATTCAAATGCTGTTGGATGGAAGCGTTATCATTGATTGGCTGGATGATGGAAAAGAACTTGGTGCTGTGCTAGGAAGTGGAAAGATCGGATTCCGTCAAATGAAATGGACGCATTTTGCTTATCGGAATTTTCGCGTTTGGGAACTTAGTAAATAGTTAAGTGAACAAATAACCGACAACTCCCGACTGAACCTTGGTGAAAAAGAAGTAGTTTAGTTTTACCAGCTTACATCCATTGTCCAGCAAATCCATATCGAGGTTAGTCGTGCTGCTCGCAGTATCACTGGTATTGATGTATGTGGGTAAGCATTCGCCTTTAAGCGCATGTTTTACCATGGAATATTTGACTGAAACGATTTCAAGTTCAGGAGGATTTGGTGTTTTACTGTTCATTTTGGCTTACGCCATAGGCACACTGATGAACATTCCTGGAGTCATATTTCTGTTCATCGCCTTCATGGTCTATTCAGGTATCACTGGAGTTGTGATCGGTTATTCAGGAACCTTGATTGCCATGGTGGTTCACTTTTTCTTTGTTCGAACCATGGGAGGCGAAGCACTTTCAGAGATCAAGCAACCGTTCATCAGAAAGCAGATGCAAAAACTGACCGACAATCCCATCAAAACAACGGTTATCCTACGATTGGTACTCTTCGTTTCTCCACCAGTCAATTACGCACTGGCGCTTTCATCCATCCGTTTTCGCGATTTTCTCATCGGTTCCATGATAGCCTTACCCGGAAATATTGTCTTCAATTACCTGTTAATGGTCTACGCCAAAGACTTCATCTTGGCTCAGTTTGCGTGATTTTTATCACTGCAAGTCATTTTCGTTCTCTGTAACTATGCATCGGAACATGATGCGGTTTCTCTTCACTTTCGTGCTGACTTTATTTCTGGTTGGTGTCTTTTCAGCACCTAGCGTTTGTAAGGCAGTGAATCCAACGGCAGATAGCAGCCGATTTGACGGTTTCGTCATAGCACTGGCATGGCCCAAGGCTTTGGCAAAGGAAACCAACGATTGGTACGATAACCTCATGCGCGGTATTGGTTTTAATGATGGCGGTTACTATCGTGTAGGCCATGCCGCGCTCGTTCTTGTAAATGCCAAAGACAGCAGCTGTCATTTCTTCGATTTTGGTCGATATCATACGCCTGTTGGCATGGGGCGCGTTCGAGATGAACAGAGCGATGTAGACCTGACGATGACCACACGGGCCCAGATCAACGGTAATCGAATCCAGAATTTTGACGAGATTCTGTGTGAATTAAGTTCCAATCCGGCCACGCATGCTTCAGGCACCATGTATGCATCTTACGTTCGCATTCATTTCCAAAAAGCCTACGATGCAGTCAAAAGCTTGCAAGAAACTGGGTATGTGCCTTACGGTCCATTTGAGGAAAACGGCACCAATTGTTCTCGGTTTGTGCGAACCATTATCCTTGCTGGCGATCCGAATTGGGCGCACGCCTTGCGCTTGGAAGTGGTGCCGATGATCACGCCAACCACACTTTATCCTGTGGCATCGCTTTACCACTGGACCAAGGTTCCAGGATGCTTGGATGAATTGACTGAGCGAAGAGTGATCGAACTCAAGGAGTTGCCCGATACGCTATTTCGAGGAACCTTGCCCGCTCCTGAACCACCGGCAAACTTGCCAACAGATTGCCAATGGTTGGCTGGCGAAAGTGCTGGGTCTTGGTTTCATGTTTCATTGAATGGAAATGAGTTCCTCATCACCAGATACGCACCAACTGGTGTTCAGGAGTGCTCGGGATTTTTTCTATTGCCCAGCGATTCAGATTTTGATCGTACACTTCCCTTTACCATCGATTATCCAAGTCATTGCAGCATCATCACCTTGCGACAAGAGCAACGCTCAATTGCTCTAAGGCTTAAACAGGGAGATTGACGGACGCTATTATCATCGTGGTTTCGCAAACTTGAATCCGTTGTTGATCGCAAACATCGGATTGAAGATGATAACGGCAGTGGCTTCATACCACTTGAAACCATTTTTGGCCATGGCAATGGTTCCTCGATGGATTCCTTCTCCCAAAAGAATTCCTGTCAATGGCGTCACGATCAGGTCTTGAATACTGGGTTGCTCGATGCCAGCCTCTATGACATATTCAAACAGTACGGTATGCCCTAAACAGAATAATGACGACTGCCAAATATTGGCGTTTTGTGAACGGACGGCATTGTAAAGCAATGTTCCTTTGGTATGGATGTCCGATGTAGTTGACATACCACAGATCTTGATCGAAAACAGGAGGTTTAGTATATGAGTTTTTCCAATTTCGAGTATATCTGTCGTCAACATCTTCCCATTGACTGATTTCTGGTGGAAGCACGGCCAAAATGCCATATCCCATAGCTTCGAAGGTGATAATTGGTATGCTACCGCGCCATATTTTTCGGCCGAATGTTCCCGCTTCATTTCTTAAACGGATGGTTCCGTTGTTCAACAATACGGGTGTGAATCGTCCGGGTTCTTCCAACGATTGCAAATGCAACGAATCTGGTTGAGCGCTGACCATAAAATTCATCGCTGATAAGACCATTAGTATCACAGCATGGCAGACACGAGACATTGCGATGGACGGTGCTGTTAAAATCCTCCCAAAAGTAGAATGCAGTCAATTGGCTATCTGTGACATGAATCAGGAAGAAGTGTTACAAACATCAGTCTTCCTTGCGCACGCAATATGAACAGAAGGTTTATTCGAAGTCTCGGTAGTTTCTTACGAATGCTTTATCGAAAGCAAAAATGCCAATCACAATAATGGAGATGGCGATAAAGCCAGCCACTCCGGTTATTCCTGTAACCAATGAATGTCCGCCCCAAGTGAAATAGAGTAGGGTTGCGGCTGTTCCGTTTATCATTCCATGCATCACGCAAGGACCTAAAAGGCTGTCGGTTTTAAATCGAGTGTAAGCAA
Source organism: Flavobacteriales bacterium (assembly GCA_021739695.1). Taxonomy (NCBI): domain Bacteria; kingdom Pseudomonadati; phylum Bacteroidota; class Flavobacteriia; order Flavobacteriales; species Flavobacteriales bacterium. Next base: position 8,861 of record JAIPBM010000020.1, read on the forward strand.
AAGGAAACGCCAAAACCGTTGTAAATACGACCATCAAGCCAACACCAATTACTGGATATTCAGGATAGTTGTGTCCCATCAGGATAATGGGCGCATGCCAGAGTCCCCACAATAATCCGATAAGTAGATTGCTTTTTAAGAAGCCTAATTGTTGGGTTTCCTTCAAAAGAAGTCCGCGCCAGCCCAATTCTTCTCCGAACATGAATGGAAGGTTAACGGTAAAAGCGGCTACGATTCCCGTAGCGAATAGAATGAGCATAAACGGCACTGCTGATAATGGGATTTTGCTGATCTGGTCTTCAATATTTACCGGCAAGTCAGAGTCTTTCATCTTTTCCATTACCGTTTCCACGATCTTTTCCTTGATAGATCCTGATGAAAAATCGATAATGCCAAAACTTTCGATTCCCACACCATTGCCGAAAATTCCAATGACGCCCATCGTTCCTAAAATGAAAAGAATGGAAATGATGATGGTACCGACCATCCATTTCCATTTGATGGTCTTCCATCTCCAACCGTATTTCTCAATCCCTTCTTTGTAAAAAAGGCGTTGAACAATGAGGGTTGAAATGGCAGGGCCGGTCATGTAAAACACTGCAATTATGAAAATTGACAGGCCAGAACCGTATTCAATGCCACTGAAATAGAGTCCTATAGAACTCAACCAACTTATTCCGAAAGCAAACAATAGAAACAGGCCGATTTTTCTCAGGTTCATGGGGTCAGGATTCATTCAGATGGGAAATGTACGTCAATTCAGCTCCGTAAATACCTTACGTTCTGATGCTTTAGACTTGCAATCTAAGTGGAAAACTTGGTGGCAAAACAGTCGGAAAGCGAACCTAAACATCGTTACTTTGTTTCCCCTTCAAACTAAATTTAGATAAGACAAATGAGCATAGTGACATTGAAAGAAGGAGATAAGGCACCTGCTTTTTCTGGGAGAGACCAGAACGGGAAAACGGTTTCGTTGGCAGATTTTAAAGGAAAGCGAGTGGTGCTTTTCTTTTATCCGAAAGACATGACGCCAGGCTGCACAGCAGAAGCCTGCAACTTGGGAGAGAACTATAACGAATTGAAAAAGCGTGGTTTTGAGGTCATTGGTGTATCTGCCGATGATGAAGTGCGCCATCAGAAATTCATCGAGAAATATAGCCTTCCTTACACGCTTTTGGCCGACACGGAGTTGGAGGTCATCAAAACTTACGGTGTTTGGGGATGGAAGAAATTCATGGGAAAGGAATACGATGGTATTCATCGCACCACCTTCGTTATTGGAGCAGATGGTATATTAGAGAAAGTGATATTGAAAGTGAACACAAAAGATCATACAGCTCAGATTCTATCTGAATTGGGCGAATAGAAACCAAAACTAGAAACACGAGAAATTATGGCAAAAGACGAGAAAGCAGAAAAAATGAAGGCCTTACAAATGGCCATGGATAAGCTTGAAAAAGCGCACGGAAAAGGTTCCATCATGCGGATGGGCGATAGTGCGGTGGAAGAAGTGGAAGTGATTCCAACGGGTTCTATCGGATTGGATGTGGCTTTGGGAATCGGAGGCTATCCTAAAGGAAGGATCATCGAGATCTACGGACCAGAATCATCAGGTAAAACAACCTTGGCCATTCATGCCATTGCAGAGGCGCAGAAACGCGGTGGAATTGCTGCCATGATCGATGCGGAGCATGCCTTCGATCGTTTTTATGCTGAAAAATTGGGCGTTGACATCGATAATCTATTGATCTCTCAACCAGACAATGGTGAACAGGCTTTGGAAATTGCCGAAAATCTGATCCGTTCGGGAGCAATTGACATCATTGTGATCGATTCTGTGGCTGCACTTACGCCACGAAGCGAGATTGAAGGCGAAATGGGCGATAGCAAAATGGGACTTCAAGCACGTTTGATGTCTCAGGCACTTCGTAAACTGACAGGAACGATCAGCAAAACGGGCTGTGTTTGCATTTTCATCAACCAGTTGCGCGAAAAGATCGGTGTGATGTTCGGAAACCCAGAAACAACCACTGGTGGTAATGCACTTAAATTTTACGCTTCTGTTCGATTGGACATCCGAAGAGTAGGGCAAATTAAAGCAGGCGAAGATGTTTCGGGTAACCGTGCTCGTGTAAAAGTGGTGAAGAATAAAGTGGCGCCACCGTTCCGTAAAGCCGAGTTTGACATCATGTATGGCGAAGGAATTTCTAAAGTAGGAGAGATCATCGATCTAGGTGTTGATCATGGAATTGTGAAGAAAAGTGGTTCATGGTTCAGCTATGGCGAAACCAGATTGGGACAAGGTCGAGATGCTGTCAAGGATCTTCTACTTGACAATCCTGAATTGATGGAGGAATTGGAGATCAAGATCAAAAATGCCATCAATGGTGTGGTTGTAGCTCCAGTTGCTGAATGAGAAGGATCGCTGCTATCTTACTCTTTGCCGTCATCGGAATGGTAGGTTGCGACACGGCTACCAAAGAAGATGGTGCTTCGGAGGAAATTGCTGTTGAGGAACTTACGCCCGAAATGGTTCGGTTAGACAGTCTTTCGCAGTTGCTGAAACAATCGCCTAACGACCCAAAATTGCTGAACGAACGTGCCAAGGTATTTTTGACAGTGAATGAGGTGAATTTCGCCTTGGCAGATGTTGGCAGAGCGTTGCTTATCGATAGCACCGTTGCGTCTTTCTATCTTACCATTTCCGATGTGTATTTCAGGTTGAACAAGATGGAGCAAAGCAAGAACGCGCTTCTTACCGCTCATCGACTTCAACCGGGATATTCGGAAGCGTTGATCCGATTGGCTGAGTTTGAACTGTATTTGCAGAACTATCAGAAAAGCATCAACTACGCCAACGACATGTTGCGGATAGATGCGCGAGATGATAGACCATTCATGGTCAAAGGGCTTTGCTTTAAGGAATTGGGAGATACAGCCAAAGCCGTTCAGAATTTCTTGGAGGCCGTGACTGAAAATCCTGATAATTATGACGCATACATGGAGCTCGGAATTCTGCATTGGGGAAAGAAAGACCCATTGGCAGAGCAATACATTAAAAGTGCGCTCGATATCAGACCGAACGACCTAAATGCGTTGTACGCCTTGGGAATGCAATACCAGAATTCGGATAAACTGAATGAAGCGCTGGAAACATACACGCAGATCCTTGCTATCGATAGCACCTATAAAACGGCCTATTTCAATATGGGATATGTTCAATATGAATATCTGCATCTGTATGACGAAGCATTGGTCAATTTCAACAGAGCGGTGAAGGTTGATCCGAAATACTTTCAGGCGGTTTACATGCGTGGATTGTGCTATGAGGCTAAGGGCGATGTAGCCCGTGCGAAAAGCGAATATGCTTATTCATTGGAGTTGAACCCGAACTACAATAAAGCTGCTGAGGGAATGACCAGATTGTTAAGAATCATGCCTAAATAACGGATGGCATGTTTCTTGTCTTGGTAGCAACCTTTCAATTTTTAACTTTAACGCTCAAACTAAACAACAATCTATGAAACGCAATTTACTCTCACTCATGTTGATGCTGATCTTGCCAGCGGCCTCTTTCGCTCAAGACGCTTTTTGCGACAACCTGAAAAAAGTGGTTGATGCATCGCAAGAGTACTTTAAAGAAATCAGGGGAGAAGAAACATCGTTGGATATTCGCGGTGTGGCAAAACCTTACATGAAATCCAAAGTGGAAGTCAAAGACGGAGTTGAAATGTTGATCACTGCAGATGAGCTTTACCCAGAAGCAACAACTTATCTGATTGAGACAAACATGTACTCATCCAATTTGGAGCAGTCTTATTCAAAATTCAAAGAAGAAATGATTGCTTGCTTGGGCGATGGTTGGGTTACATCTGAAAAAGACAAGACCAACGATATTTTCCTTGAAGATACTGAGTTCAAGAAATTCGTTGCCAAAGAGAATAAGAAAGGCAAGAAAGTGAAGATTGAATTGTACATGTACAATCAGCGCGAACTCAATAAATGGGTAGTTGAGCTGAAAGTCTTCGGAATAGGAAGAAATATTTGATTGGTGTTCACAACGCCTCATTGAAAACCCCGAGCGAAAGCTTGGGGTTTTTATTTGCAATTATTCGGGAAATCCCAATCTAGCGTTAGCGTGCCATTTGAATTACGGCAGATGAAATCGCAGATGTTTAAACGATCTTCTTTACGAATAACTGAGCGGTTTCGTATTTCACCACCTCAATTCGTTCGCCTTTCTCAATGTAGCTGGTTAAGGCCGTAGCATCATAAATGTCTCCATCAATTTCTACTTTTCCGGCAGGACGGAGAATCGTGTGAGCCATTCCTGGTTTGCCGATCAGATTTCGTTCTACAGCGGCCACGCCAATAAACCCTTCCGAACTATTTTGAACAGACGATAGCACCATCGAGCTCATCATACTGGTGGAAAGGAATGTTTTGGCCAAATAAATGGAGCCGAAAAATCCACCAACTGTTGCAAGGATAACAGTTAGAAATGCATTGATGATCTGCGTTGGCATGGTCATTTCAAAGTCAAAACCAACGTTATTCACCAAACTCAGAATAAGTGAAGTCATAATAAAAGCGATGCCTGAAATTCCAGCCACGCCAAAGCCGGGAATGACAAAAACTTCCAAAGCAAGCAGTACCACGCCAACCATAAAAAGAATCACTTCCCAGTTTTCTGCCAATCCTTCCAAATACAGTGGAGTGAAGTAGAGGAGAGCAGCGGTAATGGATGCAGCAATAGGAAACCCAACTCCAGGTGTTTGGAGTTCGAAATAAATACCTCCAATAATGATCATGATCAGGATGCCACTCACAGCGGGATTGATCATCCAACCGATAAACGTCTCTAAACTGCTTACAACGTAAGTTTTGAGCTCGTATTCAGGAAGTCCATTTTGCTTCAGCACTTCATCCACAGACTCGTGCATGCCTTCGCAAAACCCATGCATCATGGCTTCGGAAGCGGTAAATGTCAGCACCTTTCCAGAATCAACCACGCCATCCACTTTCAATGATGCGTCAACCATAGCTTCGGCAATATCTGGGTTTCTACCTTTTGCTTCTGCCGTAGAACGCATGGTGCTGCGCATATAACTCTGATATTTATCGGGCATCTGTTCACCCGTTTGATTCACCACAGTTGCCGCACCGATGTTGGCGCCTTTGCGCATGTAAATACTATCGCAGGCAATGGAAATAAGCGCACCAGCAGATGCTGCGTTATTGTCGATAAAAACCCATACCGGAATTTTGCTGTTCAGGATTTTGGTCCGCATGCTGTCTGCATGAAGCACCATTCCTCCATAGGTATTCATGTGCAACAGAATAAGGTCGGCATTCCAATCATTTGCCTCTTTGAAAGCCTGCTGCATCTTGCGCCAAACGCCTGGGCCGATCTCTTCTTTCACATCGAATTGATAAACGCGCTTCGCAGATGAAGGATCAGCAAATTCTAGCTTGGAAGTTGTCGTGTCTTTGTCAACGTTCAGTGAATCTTCCTGAGAAAAAGCAGCAAGGGAAAAGAAGAAGGCAAAAAGGAGGAAAGAAAGATGGCGCATCATTTCATAAAGCTACGCAGAAGCGTTAAGAATTCTGAATGAATGTGTGGGTTAGTTGCAATGATCTCTTTCGAAAAAATCGCTTCGTCACCTCCCGAAAAGTCAGTGATCACTCCACCGGCTTCTTTCACAAGTAGCACGCCTGCAGCCACATCCCACGGACTGAGACTGTATTCGTAAAACCCATCAAACCTTCCGCATGCAACATAGGCAAGATCCGTTGCAGCCGAACCCGGTCTGCGTATGCCATGCGAATGTTTCATAAGGTGTTTGAAAAGCGCCAAATACTGATCTAGCAAGTGATAGTCGTAATATGGAAAGCCTGTGCCGAGCAATGAGTCAGCTACGGTTGTCGCTTGCGAGGTGGAAATGCGATTTCCGTTCAGAAAGGCGCCACCGTTTTTCCAAGCACGGAACATTTCATCCTGATTGATCTCGAATACGACACCGATCAAAGGTTCTTTATCAAATAGAAGGGCAATACTCACTGCAAAAAACGGCATTCCGTGAATGAAATTGGTTGTGCCATCCAAAGGGTCAATTACCCAAACGAGTGGGTTTTCATCCTTTTCTTCGGTTCCTTCTTCGGTAATGAATCCTGCTTCCGGAAGCAGTTTTTTCAGTTCCGCAACAATCAGTTTTTCGGAAGATTTATCTACGTAAGAAACAAAATCGTTGTGGCCTTTGATCTCTACTTTCTGTGCGGAAAATGCCTTGCGCTCATTCAGAATAAAAGCTCCTGCAATTCGAGCTATGTCAGTTACTTTTTCGGTTATATGAGAAAGGTCGAGTGTTGAAATATCCATTAGTATTTGGCCCATTTTTCGCCCACTTTGGGCATCACAAACACTCCAATTATTCCTAAAGTAATGAGAATGGTAGAAATGATCTCAGCTTGAGTAACACCTCCGAAAATCGGATATTCATTATTGATTCGAATCTGTTCAATGCCTAAACGCTCCGCGCCAGAAAGGATGAGATACCACGACATTACCATTCCCGGAGTTGTCCAACGCTTGCGCATGAACCATAGGAAAGAGAAAATGATAAGTGCCATGGTTGTCTCGTAAAGTGGTGTCGGCCAAGCATAACCTGTTAAACTCACGTAGCCCATTTGTGCGTAATCTGCTTTTAGGTCAATTCCGAGAACGTTATTCGGATAATTATAGGCCCAAGCCCAATCAGGAAGAAAACTCAACCATTCAGGTTTTGGGGCATCGTTGGGAATTCCCCAGTCGCCATCGCCAGCAATTTGGCAACCCATTCTGCCAATACCGTAAGCCAACATCAATCCAGGAAGTGCCGCATCTGTAAGGTGCAACATCTTGATATTATTCTTTCGGGCAAACCACAGAATGGCCAACGTGGCACAGATAAGACCACCCAAGAAGGAAAGGCCGCTGAATGAGATGAGCGCGCCAACCGGGTCGGCAATCAGGTCATCAATGTTCTCGAGGTTATGAAAAAGCTTGGCTCCCAAAATCCCAAATACAGCAGCCAAAATAGTGATAGTGCCAACTTGTTCGTAAGGATGAACGTTGATCTCTATTTCTTTCGGTTCTGGAAGTGCATCTTTTTTGTCTTCCCACATCCGAACACCTACAGAAAACGCAGCACCTAGAAGTCCGCCCAAAAGATTTCCGTCTGATGAAAGGATGAATTTCTGTGGGTTGCTTGCAACGATGTCAAAATCGAGTACCAAACCTAAAAGCTTGTATCCGATAGCAAAACCAATAACGCCTGAAATCACTTTCTCTGCCATTGTTGATGCTTTACCGACCCAAACTTTCTTCTTAACGGGAGCTAGGAGTCCAAGACCTTCTTTACGCTTCAATTCTGATTTAAGGTCCATGCTTGCGGCTAAAAAAGCCAAAGCCACCATCATTCCGAAACTTTGCACCAATCGAAAGGGAGGAATTGAAAGGCCGAATAAATCTAGAACGAGGTCGTATAACGTTGGGTACATGCGTTGCGTTTATGCTTGAAGATGCAAAGATGCACTTATTGATGCGGTTGAGGAAAACGGATGGAAATTGATAACAAAAACACTTCACAGATTTTGAAGTCTAATGGAAATCCACATTCATATTTGTCGAATAATTCTGGCACTATTTTGTACGTTTAAAGGAACATGTATAAGATAGAGCAGAGCATACCGAAGGAGTTGGAATACGCTGAGAAGTTGGTGTTGCTGATGGATGGTCAGTTCAAGATTCCGTTCTTCAATTTTCGTTTTGGTTTGGATCCTATCATTGGGCTCATTCCCATGGCAGGCGATATTGTTTCCTTCATCATTTCGGCACTCATTATAGTTGCACTGGCCAAAAATGGTCTACCGAGCAAGGTGGTATTCAAGATGGTTTGGAATATTCTTCTCGATCTGCTGGTTGGCGGCATTCCCATAATTGGCGATGCATGGGACTTTTTCAATAAGGCCAATCGCAAGAATCTGAAATTGGCCAGAAAGCATTTTGAAACTCAAAGCGGGAAATAATAGGGTTCATTTCCGTTCCACCAACGATAATCCATGACATACGGCCATTTTGGATCAATCATTTCCGCTTCCCACAAGGCGTGCTGATTCAGTAATTGTTTTACGATTTCGGGCTTCGATTCGTAGAGATTGTGTTGTTCTTCCTTGTCTTCTGAAATGTTGTAAAGTGCGTGGTTCCCACTCAGATCATCAGTGATCAATTTCCAATCGCCCATGCGGATTGCGCGATTGTAACCAGAGCGCCAGCATAATTGCTCATGAATGGGTAAGGTGAAACTATCTGTAAGCACAGGAAGTAAGGAAACGCCATCCAATTTGCGGTCAATGGTATACGGAACGCCCGCCAATTGCAGCGCTGTTGCGAAAATGTCCATCGATACAACCGATTTGTCATAGTGGCTGCCTGGTTTTACTTTTCCATCCCAGCGCACCATGAAAGGCACGTTCAGGCCACCTTCAAAATTGGTGAATTTGCCACCTTTCAGCGGGGCGTTATCGGTTGCACCAGTGTAAGTTGCGCCACCATTATCGCTCAGAAAGAATATGATTGTGTTGTCCATCAAACCTAAGCTTTTCAAATGCTGAATAATGCTACCAACCGCATCATCCAGTTGCCAGATCATCGCATTATAAACCCGTTTGTTTCGGTCTTTGATGTGCCCAAGCTTATCGTAATAATCCTTAGTGGCCTGAAACGGAGTGTGTGGTGCTAGGAACGGAACGTAGAGGAAGAACGGTCCATCTTGATTTTTATCGATGAATTGCTTGGCTTCTTCCGCAATACGGTCGGTGAGGTAATATTTTTCATCAATCACCTGGTCGTTTCTGCGAATGGCACAGTTTCCTGTTCGGCCTTTACCCCAAATAAAAGGATCGGAAAAATCCTTGTGCCGTTGATTGATGATGTTCGGGTCAGAAGTATCAGCCATATACAACGAATAGGCCTCGTAGAAACCATACTGATAATCGAAACCACGATTGATTGGAATGGCGTGTTCTCCTACGCCCAAATGCCATTTGCCTGCAATTCCTGTTCGGTAGCCTTTACGTTGCAGAATTTCAGAAAGCATAAGTTCCGAAGGAGGCATGCCGTTCTTCACCACATCTTCAAAACGTGGGAATTCTATCTGGTCAGCCACCAACCAATCTCCAGTAGCAATGAAATGCTTGTAAACGAACATCTCAATCCTATTCTTCGGATAACGGTCGTGTGGTTGGTATTCAAAACCAAAACGCTGCTGATAACGTCCTGTCAACATTCCTGCCCGTGATGGAGCACAGATAGGTGAAGTGATGTACCCTTCGGTGAAGGTCATTCCTTTCTGCCCGATGGCATCCATATTGGGCGTTTGTATGGGAGGATTACCATAGAGCGAAATATCGGTCTTGCCGAGGTCGTCTGCTATGATGATGACAATATTCGGCTTGGCAGCAGAATCGTTTTCAATGGAATTGAGAAAGGCTTTTTTCTGCCCGATCTTTTCTTGATCGAATGTGATTTCCAATTTCTTGGTCGATAGCGGCCAAAAACCGAAAGCCAAAAGTGCCACAACGGCAAAAATGAAAAAGAGGAGTTGGGGCTTGCGCTTCATGCGCCAAACTTAATTCAAAGCAATTTACTTGAGCTTGCTCAAATCGCGGATTAAGATGCTATTACGATCAAAGTTGATCAAATTCTCCTTTTTAAGGTCATTCAGCACAATGGTTACCAACTGTCGAGAAGTGCCTGTGATATTGGCCATGTCCTGATGCGTAAAACCGTGTCTGACGAGCGTTTCATCACCGAATTTCATTCCATTCTTCTCGGCCTGTTCGAGCAAGAAGCTAATAATACGGGTGCGAGCATCATCAAACACCAGTTGTTCTAAGCGTTTTTCAGAGCGTGTAATGCGTTCACCTAATTTCTCAATCATTCGCAGTCCAACTTCAGGATTTCGAGTGATCAGATCTTTAAGAATCTTAACAGGGATACGGAGTATTTCAGCTTCACCTTTTAACGTAGATGCGAAATCTGGTCTTTCAATCATCCCAGAAAGACCGAGTTCACCAAACATTTCACCCGGATAGAAGATGTTCTTAATTACTTCTTTGCCTTCATCGTTGATCGTTCCGGTCTTGACCATTCCTTTAATCACAAAAAAGACCCAATCCGCTTCTTCGCCCGGATTGTAAATGAATGTGTTTTTGGTGTAAGACTTGATTTGAATATATCTATTAAGGAATTCCCGCTGATCATCAGGCAGGGAACGCAAAACAGATAGTCTTTCAAATACGTCTAATTCCACATTCTTTATGTTTCGTGAGGTGATGCCAAATTTCATTTTTCAGCGCACACTTAGCAGTGATACTTGTTTCATCCGCTTGTAATCATGTCTCAAATTGTCAGTTTTTGACATTTTCATTTAGTATCAGATGATTTTAAAACATCAAGCTCGTTGCAATGTTCTGAATTGAGACAAGTTTGTTAGATAAATGCTTCATTGATCAACTTATTTCTTAATGCTTTTATCAAATTTCTGATTTAATGGCTTGCCAGCACTTCGTTTGTACACGTTCAACTTTCAAGTAGGATATGCGCAAGTATCTTTGCAGGTTCCTATCCTGAATAATTGATGAATCGGATTGTTCCCTTTGCCGTACTTATTTTCTGTTGGTTCACAGCACAGACTGTTTCTGCGCAGGAACTTACACAGGTAATTCGTGGAGCAGTTTTAGATCAAGATTCAAAGATTCCACTCATCGGAGCAACGGTATTTATTATCGGTTCCGATCCAATTATTGGATCGTCAACTGATGTTGACGGAAGGTTTGAATTAAGAAATGTGACTGTTGGTAGGCACGATCTTCAAGTCCAATACTTGGGGTATGAGCCTAAATTGGTACAGCAGGTTGATGTAGGAAGCGCCAAGGAAGTGGTTCTGAAGATCGAGATGCTTGAATCGACCGCCCAATTGGCTGAAGTGGTTGTTTCTGTAAAGAAAGATCCAGCCAAGCCGACCAATGAAATGGCCTTGGTAAGTACAAGGTCGTTTTCGTTGGAGCAATCCGAACGCTTTGCTGCAAGCATGAACGACCCTGGAAGGATGGCACTATCGTTTGCCGGTGTCAATCTCACAGACGATATAACCAATTCAATTTCAGTTCGAGGAAATTCTCCCAAAGGGCTTCTTTGGCGCTTAGAAGGAATCGAGATTCCAGTTCCAAATCATTTCAATATTGAAGGTCTGTATGCAGGAAATGTTTCTATCCTTTCCAATAACCTGTTGGATAAAAGTGATTTCTCTACAGGCGCTTTTCCTGCCGAATATGGCAATGCCCTGTCTGGTGTGTACGACCTTAGATTGAGAACAGGCAATGATCAAAAACGGGAATACACGGTTCAAGTAGGCTTTCTTGGTATCGAAGCATCAGCAGAAGGTCCGTTTAAGAAAGGTAAGCGCGCTTCTTATCTCATCAACTACCGATACTCAACGCTTGGCCTATTTAAAGCTGCTGGTGCAAATCTTAGTGGAGACCTGAACACTGCATTTCAGGACATCAATATGAAAATCAACTTTCCTACTAAGAAATTCGGAACGTTTTCCATTTTCGGTGTAGGTGGCATAAGTGATGCAGGTTTTACTGCCCAACGAGATTCAACTAAATGGAAGGATGGTTGGGATATTAAACGGGTTGAACAAGATTACAAGAATCACTTTTTGGTTTCGGGAATTTCCCATCAGTTCATTATTAACGAACGAAATTATGTTCACACCACCTTGGCCTACACCCAATCTGGAAACAACCTGTTACATAGTTACTTGACCGATACAATGAAATTGCTCGATTACTGGCACTATAATGTCTATAATCGAGCAATTAGATTGGCCACTCAGTTCAATACTAAGTTCAGCGCAAAGCATAACCTAAGGTATGGCTTCAATTATAATCGACTGATATTTAAGTTGGAAGATCAGTGGTTAGAAGGATGGGGAAGTTCTTACAAAGCTGTTGGTAAGGCAGATTTTTATCAGCTATATGCGCAGCATCGCTATAGAATTAACGGCAATATCACGTTGATAGGTGGCATTCACATGAGTTACTTTGATGTGAATAAAAAGTTTGCATTCGAGCCAAGATTGGCGTTTGATTGGCGCTTTGCTCCAAAACACAAGCTATCGTTGGGTGTAGGTATGCACAGCAGGCAGGAAAGCCTAGCCTTTTATTTTGTTAAGGACGATAGTACTTCATCTAATATAAATCGATATCTCGATTTTAGTAGAGCGCTGCATGTAGTGTTGGGATACGATTTTCAAATACTTCATAATCTGAATCTTCATGCCGAGGTGTATTACCAATACCTCTACGGTATTCCAGTGAAGACAAAGCCCAATTCATATTCAACCATCAACGATAATGACGCTTTTCAGAAACGAAGATTGGTTAACAGCGGACTGGGAACCAATTATGGATTGGAATTGACCATCGAAAAAAGCTTCTCAAAGAACTATTATGTGCTTTACACGTCATCGCTTTACAATTCCCGGTATCAAGGTTCTGACAATATTTGGAGGAATACGCGATACAATGGAAATTACATTACAAGTCTAACTGCCGGCAAGGATTTCCGTGTCGGAAAAAAAGGAAAGAACGTAATAGGTTTGAATATCAAATTGTTTTATGCTGGTGGAAGAAGGATGACTCCGATTGATCTTCAGGCTTCTATCATAGCAGGTGAAGAGGTAGAAGATGAGAGCAAGATCATGGAAGGCCGCGTGTCTGATTATTTTAGACTAGATACGCGAATTCACTTTAAACAGAATCTTAAGCGAGTTGCATGGCAGGTTTCTATCGATATTCAAAACACGACCAATAGATTGAATGAGATAAATAGAAAGTACAATCCAGCTTCAAAATCGATCGAAGCCAAGTATCAGCAAGGGCTCATCCCTGTTCTGAAATTTCGTGTAGAACTTTAACCCAAGTACAATGTTTAGCATCGCTTTGTGTTGTTAAATTTGCACAATTCGACAAACGGTATTAAGGAACGGTAACTTCCGTAATTCCTTTTAAGTAAAGTAAGTGCATGAAGAAGAGAATGACATTGATTGTACTGGTTTTCTGCCTGATTAATATCACGGCAGTGGCACAACAACGAAGTGTAAGCGTTATTCACGATAACCAGATGTTCAACTATACAATTACCAGGTATAGTCCTCCTTGGGAGATTCAATCCGGAGAACAAAAAGATTCAAACGGAATGCTTTCAGAGAATGCGAAGCTTTTCAAACGAGTGGATGATGCGAAGGTTGATAACTTGAAAGGATTGCTTTATTCCAAAGGCTTTGTTCCTTCAGAGATCAAAAGCGTTAATGGACGATCAATGGAGGATTATTTGGCGAGGAAAAAACTCGTCATGCATTATCGTATTCAGTATAAGGAACACACCATTTTCATTGCACACCTCAACAGCAGTGCTACTCGGTCTGTAATTCCATTTAGGGTTGAGTCAGGAAAGTGGCTGCTTGATCCTGACTTCGTAGAATCAGATTTTTTCCATCTCATTGCCCAACCTTACTTTGACGTATTTACTGGAGTATTTAATGGTCAGCCTTTTTCTTACCTCGCGTTTGAAGAAGTTGATGCCAATGGAATCATTTACGATTATTCTGGTCGTGGAAGAAACGGGAAAACCAGCAAAACAAGCATTGTTGACGGGAGAATTGGAGGTGCATTAAAGTTGACAGATGATTCACGTCTTAATGTTAGTTTCATAGATGAATCAAGCCTAAAAGGTGATAGATTCTCAATTAGTGGACATCTCAACGTCATGGATGTTGTTTCAAATGCAGATCGGCAACGAGTCGTTTTTAAAGTTCAAAACGATCTTGGAATTGCGATAGAAGTGTATTTGGAAAATGGAAATATCAATGTAAGAACGGTGGGAGCGAAATCATTGTCTGTGCCATGTCCTAAAAAGGATCTTTGGTTTCATTTTGCAATCAAACAAGCAGGCAAGAAATTGTCGTTGGAGATTGATGGAGAAGAGTTGACGGCTACCACGATTAACGCGAGCGACCTCATGTATGGTTCAGTGCTAAGTTTTGGTGGAGAAAACTCGTTCAAAGGGTATTTGGATGAGTTGCTGATAGCCAAATAATTTGCTCTTAATTTGTGCCATGCAAAGGCACGTCCTCGTTATAATTGCCTCTTTCTTTTTGTTTTGCGCGCCAGTTTGGTCAGCTCAGTTATTGCCGTTTCAAGGCAATTTAAGTTCAGAAATTGAACAGGACTTCAAAAGTTTGGTGAACGCTTCCTTAAGTAGCGACCAAAATCAATTCGTCTTGGCTCGTAATCTGTTACGGCATGTGTCTAGTTCCAATTTGGCAACACAGGCTTGGTGTCGATTGATTTATGCTCACGTGCTGTTGGAGAACGATAGCATAATAAAAGCGCGTAAGATATTCGAAGACTCTTCTTCTGTTCATTGGAATGATCAGCCCATGTGGTTGCAGAGTTACAGAAGCTATGGATTGGGCCTTGCGGCCTTGTACAGCGGAGAATATTCCGTTGCCGGCAAACAGTTTCAAAGAACTTTGGTGTTGGCAGAAGATGTTCAGCAACTTCAACTCCTCGCCACTGAAGGATTAGCTGATAATTTGAGGTTTCAAGGTAAATTGGAACTGAGCATTAACCGCTGGTACGAAGCGCTTGATCTCGCTGAGGCATTAAAGGACTCATTGGCAATTTTTGACTCTTACCAAGGAAGAGGCGTGGTTCGATTGGTGAATGGAGAATTGGATCTTGCCGAGGAAGACATTAACGCATCTTTCAGCTATTTCAAACAAGTTGGTGCGAGGAAAAGAATTGCGTATTCATATTCGTTGCTTGGATTGATTGAATACCGTAAACGTAATTATCTTGAATCGATCGATCTAAATCTCAAAGGCTATAATCTCAGAGGTGAAATATCTGATACAAAAGGCCAAGGAGAAAGTCTCAATAACCTCGCATTGGCTTATATGGGTCTCAAGAATTGGAGCCAGGCACTTCGGTACTTGGAAGAAGCTGTTCAATTAAAAACCTCAGCTAACGACCTCACTCAAATGACGGTGATCTTCAACAATATCGGCCACTGTTTTAGAAAACTCGGAAATCGAAAAGATGCCTTGAAGTATTTCGAATTAGCGCTTGAAAAGGGAAAAGCCAATGGGCAATTAGGGGATATGGTTGTCTCGTACAGAAACATCATGAATCTATATGCCAGCGAGAAAGATTTCGAATCAGCGTTCAATGCACAATCTAAACTCGTTGCTCTGCAAGATAGTTTAAGCGAAATAGAGCGTAGCGAAGCAATGGCTGAAGTTGAGATTCGGTACAATACTGAGCAGAAAGAGCAAGAAATATTAATGCTTCAGCAGAAACAGACAATCATAACCAACAGATGGTTGACGCTGGCAATGGGACTTTTCTTAACGATCATCATCGGAATTTTATTTGCTGATAATCAAAAGAGGAAACACCGACAGCAGACACAATTGTTGGTAAAGGAGGATGAACTGCAGAAAGCAGAACTTAAGATCATGTCTGACCTGCTTGAGTACAATCAACGAAAGTTGAATCTCTACATGGAGAACATGTTGAAGAAAAATGAGATGGTTGTGCAGTTAGAGAGTTCGCTAAGAAGTGCAGTTGGTGGTTCGTTGGAGGACGAAGCTCATGGGAGAAAGCTAGTGGAGGATTTTTCTGCAGTACGTATTTTAACAGAAGATGACTGGCAAGAATTCAAAGAACTTTTTGACGGTGTTCATAAAGGAATGCTTGATCGTTTACTTCGGAGCTACGAGAATCTCACATTGGCTGAACAACGCCTTTTTCTACTGATGAAATTGAACTTGTCCACCAAGGAAATGGCTAATATTCTTGGTGTTTCTCCCGAATCAATTAAGAAGGGAAGGTATAGATTGAAGAAGAAAATTGGTATTGATGATGAGACATCACTCCAAGATTATGTGACGTCCTTTTGATTTCAGATCACGCATTGTCCACCTCATTGTCCACGGTAAAAATCTTGCTTGATCAAATTTTAACGCCATATTTGTTGCGTGATTCACGTAGACAATTGGTGATATGGACATTCAAGCTAATTACATCCACTTAGAACAGTTCAATCTGTTCGACAACATTCCTAGAAGTGTATTGGAAGAGGTATCGAATTTTACCACCCTTCGTTCACGACCTAAAAATTCCTATATCTATCATCCAGGCGATGAGAGTGAAGTACTGTTCATTCTTAAAGAAGGACGTGTTAAAGTTGGAAACTACTCAGATGATGGTCGTGAAGTGATAAAAGCGATCATCCAACCTGGAGAGTTGTTTGGAGAAATGGGTTTGGCAGGAGAAGAAAGACGTAACGAGTTCGCGATCACTATGAAAGAAGAGTGCTCTTTCTATATGATCTATGTTGCTGACCTACGTACTGTGATGCAAGGAAATGCGGAATTGAGCCTTCGATTGATTGATCGCATTGGGTCAAGGATCAGAAGAACGGAGAGTAGATTAGAATCAATCATATTTAAAGATTCACGTACTCGCGTAGTTGAGTTCATTAAGGAATTGGTAGATAAGGTAGGTCGGGTGTTTGGAGATGAAGTGCTCTTAGAGCATTTTCTAACACATCAAGATATTGCAAATCTTACAGGAACATCACGTCAATTCGTAACCAGCGTGCTGAACGAGTTGAAAAGAGA
The DNA here is from genome assembly GCA_021739695.1 of Flavobacteriales bacterium. Lineage (NCBI taxonomy): Bacteria > Pseudomonadati > Bacteroidota > Flavobacteriia > Flavobacteriales > Flavobacteriales bacterium. The sequence continues at coordinate 25,657 of JAIPBM010000020.1, forward strand.
TAAGATCATCAAATTTGATAGGAACACGATTTTAGTGTCGGATACCAAGGGGTTGGCCGCACTAACTTCAACTGGTCTGGCATAGCGAATGTAATAGGGGTTGGATTCGTTTTTGAGAATTTCTCTGTCAGGCCAAAGCCGCGAGCATCACTGCTCGCGGCTTTTTTATAAAGAAAAAGGTGCGTCCTGAGACGCACCTTCAACCAACAAACCGGATTCTTCTGAATTATTGGTGAGGAAACCTAAAAACCTCACCTATTTCATTTCCTGCCAAGGACAAAACCTATAAAAGTCCTTTCTAGTTCGGAGACCAATCCGAAAGTGGTGGCAGTATTTTAGAATCCAATAACTGTATATTTTAGAAGTCTGTTTCTTCAAGCCCAATAATGTAAGCTTGTTTTTCAAGATCAGCTTTTGTGATGTTGTTTTTAGCAGCTAGTTTCTCTGCGGTTGAAGCGTCAAGTTTTGCAGCTTCGTTACTCGATACAACTCCGAATGCGATAAGTACAGCGATCAATAATTCCATAGTTCCTTGTTTTTAATTGGGTTAGACTGAGGTTTTATATGGAAGCCGAGATGCTTTCGTTTGGTCGTTTATCGATACCTTAGTTTTTTATCGATAAACGACACAATACGCCTTGAAAGGACTTGAACACCTCCGCAGTATCCTATTTATGATGGATAAGAATGAGAGTGTTGCGTTGCGTAACTACCTCAATTGTTTTGAGTCTAGAAAGACCGGCCACAAGCCGAAATCGGTGATTTTACTGGACCTATTGGAGAAGTATGATGATGACGAAAAGGTCAATCAATTACTAAAGAAGAAGATACCATCTGAAGATGCTCGTAGAATGGTCATTTCTAGGCTAAGGGATAAGATGCTCGCTTCCTTATCGTTAGATATCAACCTTACACGAGAAGAGAATTATGACGAACAGGCACAAGCGAGGGCTAGTGTGATTCAGGGAAAACTACAAGGAGGACTCCTTTTAGGAAGAGGTCAACGGAAGCTTGGATTCTATGTGTTGGACAAAGCCATTCAGCAAGCTAAACACTATGAGTTTTATGATGACCTGGTTGATATGTTGTCTATGGAGCGTCAACTTATCAAAGCATTGATTGGTACCGATAAGGCATATTATAACTTGGATTCGCAGATAAGTAACTACGCAGTATGCCGCGATGCAGCGAATGTTGCGAAGAAATACTTTGAAGAGGTAACCATGAAATATGGTTTCAAAGGATTGAGTAGGGTTCCAACCGATAATGCACAGTTGGAATTCTTAAGTGAACGGATCGATCATTTACATCAACTTTTTGAAAAGACCAGTTCTGCTACGGTTGGTTACTATTATTATTTCCTGCTTGTTGAATTTCGGCAGTTGCAGAATAAATTGGAATCAGCATCAGAGTCGTTAGATATGTTGGTGCAGATACTTGAAAACAATCCAGCAATCAAGCGAAAGGTTCGATTGGCAAGTGTGTACGCCAACATGGGTGTAAATGAACTTTGGTTGCATCGTTTCGATGCTGCTGGTTCGCTCTTTGAAACCAGCCTCACTCATTTAAGGAAGAATACCAGGAACTATATGACCATTGCAGAACTCTTGTTCTATTCGCAGTTCTATTCGGGTAAGTTTGAAGCTGCGAAGGTTAGTTTGGAATCGTTGGTCGAAAGCAAACATGCGGATCAAAGCGAATTCCGAAGGGCGGTGAGAAATTACCTCTTGGCCTGTGTGGCTTTTGTGATGGGACAGTTCAAACTGGTCAACCGCTACTTGCTTGACAGTCAGTCTATAGGTCAAGATAAAGAAGGATGGAATATTGGTTCGCGTGTATTGAGCATCATGTTGGCCATTGAGCAACAGAAATTAGACTATGCAGATACGCTAGTGGTCAATTTGAGACAATTTGTGCGAGAGGGACTGAAGGGAGTTGATGTGCGCAAAAGAGATAAATTGGTGCTCGAGGTGTTGCTTGAACTTAGAAAGAAGAGCTATGACTTTGAGGAAGTTCGAAAAATAAAGCATGGAGTGCTAGAAGAACTCCATAAGGAAAATCATGAGTCTGGCTGGATGTTGCAAACACCCGAAATGGTTTGTTTCCACACTTGGTTTGATGATAAATTGAATGAACGTTCATACGTTCCGGTCTATACTAAAGACCATCTGTACCGAGAATTCATCGATCAAGAATAGTAATCAGACTGCTTTTAATTGCGTTTCGTCTATGTGGGGTTTTCATCGCATGGATTTCGCTGTTCGTCTATGATTTAAAGACTGTTGGTCTGTCAGAAAAGGCGTTTATAGAAAGGTTACAGTCGTTTATCTAGTTTTTTCACTGAGAATTATTGTGAATATTGGAATTCCTAAAACCCTTTATTTATAAGGCTTTTAGAGTGATAATGTAATTATTGACTGTTCGAATTTGCCGTATGTCTTGACACCCATTGTATAAAGACAGCCCACCTTTGGATCAACAAATCGGAATAACTGAAACAAAAACAAAAACATTCACCCCGCCAATCGGACTGACCACCGAGAAAGCACAAAACCTAAAATCATGAGCGTACTAAAGAATTTCAAAAAACTTAAAGCAGAAGGAAAGAAAATTGTTGTAGTAACTTCTTACGATTACTGGAGTGCTAAAATCCTTAACGAGACCAACGTAAACGGTATTTTAATTGGAGACTGCTCGTCAATGGTAATGCACGGACATGAGGACACGTTGAACTCAGATGTCGAAACGATTGCAATGCACACCAGAGCTGTAAGAAAAGGAGCTAAAGACAAATTTCTAATTGCTGCCATGCCTTTCATGAGCAACCGTAAAGGGATGAAAGAAACAATGGATAACGTTGAAATTCTGATCAAAGCAGGAGCTAACGCTCTTAAGATTGAAGGTGTTGATGGAAACGAAGCGTTGTATGCGCATCTTTCTTCATCAGGTATTCCTGCAATCGGACATATCGGCCTTACGCCATCTCACCACAATATGATCGGTGGATTCAAGGTTCAAGGTAAAAGCTACGAAGAAGAATTGGCAATTGTAGAAGATGCCAAGAAACTGGAAGCACTTGGATGTATTGCTGTTGTTCTAGAAGCTGTTCCTGAGCACGTTGGAGCTGCCGTAAGAGATGCAGTATCTATTCCAGTAGTTGGAGTAGGAGCAGGCCTAGAGGTTGATGGACAAGCACTTGTACTGCAGGATATGCTTGGATTCTCAACCGACTTCAAGCCAAAGTTCGTTAGAACATACATGTACGGTGCTGACCTTATCAAAGATGCTGTGAATCAGTTTGCTGCCGATGTGCACGCAGAATCGTTCCCATCTGCTAAGGAAACGTACGCTCCAGCAAAGCAACAATTGCTTAAAGTAGCGTAACACCATCACAAACCTATTAAAGACCTAGCTATGAAAACGTCATACCTAAAAGTTGTAAAAAGCCTTTCTCCGGAGATAGCATATCCAAACTTCAACTCCTTCATGGACAATCTGAACCAGCAGGAAATGGAATGGTACGCCACGTTCAGAAATCACGTAACCGATAAAATCGAGAACTATGATTTCGAAGAACTGACAGACGAAGGAATCAAAACACTTCTACCGGTTAGGACGCTTGCTGCCATGGCCATCATGAAAGAGGGATTTGGTTGGGGAGATGCACAGCTGATCAACGAATGCAAAAATGACCTCAGAGTACGTCATGCGCTTGCAATCAACGATTCAGGAGATGTACCAACTGTAAGCATGATGAACAAGTTCAGGTCTTTGCTACTAACGTTTGAAAGAAATACAGGAATCAACCTCATGTCAGAATTGATTGAGAAAGTTACTGCCGATAAAGGTCCGGTAATGAAACTCGGAGGTGGAAGAATAATGCTTTGGGCTATGCGAGTGGCCTAACAGGAAAAAGAGACTCGCGACCTACAAACCTGGAACTGGAACTCCAAACAAAAGGGCGTCAACGAAAGTTGACGCCCTTTTTGATTAGGAATATGATGAATTAGGGAAACTATGAACCTGCAAGTTTCTCTGTGCAATCGCAACCAAGTGCTTTTGCGTTAGCCACTGCTGCATTGTAATCGTCTTTATTGTCGTACTCATCTACGCAGAAGTCACTCGATATGCCTAATGGGCAATTATCGCATGAAGCACATTTTTTGCACGATGAGACTCCGAAAGCCATTATCATCAGCATTACAGGAATAAGTGTCTTTTTCATTGTTTTTAGGTTGAATTGTTTTGCCTTGCAAGGTTGTAAATTTAGTCGACCATCAAGCTTATCTCAGTTAAAACTAACTTATCTGAGAACAGTGACTGTTCCAACTTGGTGGTATTCGCCATTCTGGTCTATCATTCCATCCCAAAGATTACCATTGGCAAATATGGCATCAATACGCCAAACATAAGATCCTTGAGGAACTTGTTCTCCATCGTAAGTGCCATCCCAATATTCAGTAGGAGAACCCGCTTCTAGCTTGGTTGATTCCCAGAGGATATTTCCCCATTCATCGTAAACCATGCATCGATAATTTCCGAGCCCAGTTCCTTTGGGTTGAAATACGCGAACTTCAGAATTCGGGTCTTGTGGAATGATCGCGTTTGGAACGTAAAGTCCACCGAAAAACTCCACTGGAACATACATTTGAACGGTATCAACACAGCCATTTGCATCCTCAATTGCAAGTGTGATCAGCTTATTTCCGAATATGTCGTAGTTGTGAGTAGTGCTCTCACTTGTAGATGTTCCACCATCTCCAAAATCCCACCAACTTTTTACGTGTGGGGTAGAGGTGTTGTAAAACGCCACTGTTCCGTTAGCAATCGGGGTTGGAACGTTAGCATATTCGAATTGGGCAGTTGGATTTGGCCAAACGGTAACAAGATTGCTATAGTTCAGTGTATCAGCACATCCGCCTAAACCTTCAACAATTAGTTGAACGGAATAGCTACCAGGATTGTAGAAAATGTGTGTTGGATCGGTGAGTGATGATCCATCTGCATCGCTAAAATCCCAACTGTAGTTAATGGCATTCTCAGATAGATCGGTGAAGGTTACACTCCACGGTTCACATCCTGTAGGGAATGTAGATTCGAAACCTGCAATAACTGTCGGAAAGACCTCAAACAATTGGGTGCTGCTGTCTTGGCAACCATATTGGTTGGTAACTAACAATTCAATGTTGTACTGGCCAACCGTGTCAAAGATGGCAGTGCTGTTGAATGGCGTTTCGATAGTTCCATTATCATGATTCCATTGAAACTGATTTGCACCTGTAGATTGATTGAACAGGTTGACAGATGCAGGTGAGAAGCATGAAGAACTCGAGGTCATCTGAAATGCGCTTACAGGCAATGGATGAACGGTTATGGCACCGGATACGCCATCGGTACAACCTTGATCTGAGGTTACGGTGAGTGAGTAAACGTAGGTTTGACTATTTGCGTAAGTATGAGAAGGATGCTGATCTGTAGATGTGTTCGAATCACCAAAATTCCAACTCCATTCTGCAATGTTTCCTGAGTTGATTGAACTTGAATCTCCAAATTGAATTGCTTCGCCTAAACAGACGTTAGCCGCAGTTGCGACTGCATTTGGTAACGGAAATACTTCAACAGGTTGAGTGATGGTATCCGTGCAGCCACCAGTCGCAGTTACAATTAATGTTACCTGATAGACCGAATCTTGGAAATATGTGAGCGATGGATTCTGAAGTGTGGATGTCGTTCCCGTTCCTAAAGACCAGTTCCAATTAGTGATGGAGCCTGGACTGACTGTCGATTGATCTGTTAAGAATGTGGTCTCAAACAGGCAGGTATCGTTGGCAGAAAATGCAGCGTTCGGAGTTGGGTTTACCATCACCGTGCCAGTACCACTGCTTGAACAGCCTGATGAACTTTCCAAAACCAGTGAAACATCAAATGTGCCTGCGCTAGCGTAGGTGATGGAAGGATTAGTGTCTGTGCTCAACGATTCGGCAAGATCCCAACTCCAAGAAATGATGCTATCGGGAGAAGCAATAGTAGAGAAATCGGTGAACTGAGAGATTGTTCCAAAGCATACTTCATTCGCCACAAAACTTACCTGAGGAGCTGGATTTACGAATACTGTGATAGAATCACTGTTCTGGCATTGCCCTAAACTGATGGTCACTAAGTACGTTGTAGTTACAGATGGACTTGCTGAAGGGTTTGCCACACTCGGGTCGCTCAATCCTGTTGAAGGCGACCAGCTATACGAATCTCCGCCAGTAGCGCCTAACTGAACGGATTCAGACTCACAAATGGTTTGAGAAAGGCCAGCATCAACCGCCAGTGGGATGATTTCCAAGGTGTCGGCAGATTGGTAGATAAACGTACAACCGTTATCGTCCTCTAAGATCAACGTAGGTATGAACGAACCTGTTTCTGTGTACGTATGTGCAGTATTTGCTCCAGAACCTAAAAATCCGTCTCCAAAATCCCAAGTATACGTGGTCACGTTTTCCGCAATGGAAGCGAAGTTGATATCATATGGCGGACAACCAACAGAGTCTGGGAAAAACGTGAATTCGCCTGAAGGTCCTGAAAGTTCTATAAGTTCAGGTCTGAAAATCGTATCAGTACAACCGTTGGCATTGGTAACGACCAAGTAAACGGTATACATGCCAGATTGTGTGTAGATGTGAGATGGATTCTGAAGGTTGGAAGAACTTCCATCTCCAAAATTCCAGAACCATGAAACAGCATCAGTCGAGCTCAGGTCTGTGAATCCCACCAATAGAGGAGGGCAGAAGGCAAAGGTTGGAAAGGCAGAGAAATCAGCATCTGGATGCTGGATATTGATCAATTGAATCTCAGTCACTGAGCTATCGCAACCGTTCGTGTTGAACGCGGTGAGCGTAACGCTGTAGGTTCCTTCTGCACTATAACTGTGAATCGGGTCGGAGTCGGTTGAAGTGCTTCCATCACCGAAATTCCACAGGTAATTCACCGCGTTTCCAGTAGAATTATTGGTGAACGTGAACGGTTCTCCAATGCAGCCAGCCGTTACATCAACAGTAAATGAAGGCGATGGATACGGGATGTAATTGACCAGATCATCCAATTCGATGGTGTTGGTGCAACCTCCAATATCAGTTATGGTCAGAGATACATCATAAACTCCTGCGTTCGAGTAAACATGTAGTGGATTAGAAGAGGAAGATGTTGTTCCATCTCCAAAATCCCAAAGCCAAGTAGAAACAGTTCCGGGCGGATTCGTAAGGTCTGTAAACTGAACAGACAGTGTTTCGCAACCGAATGTGGTATCAACGCCAGCATTCACAACTGACCCCGTTACCGTAACAAGATTTGGCATTATGAGCGTGTCCTTACATCCATTGATGTCCGTTACAATTTGACTAACGGAGTATGTTCCGATATTGGAATAAGTGTGAGAAGGATTCTGCTGCGTTGAGTTTGGACTACTGCCAAATAACCATTTCCAGCTCACAGCTCCTGTACTTTCGTCCGTGAAATCAACCGTCAGTGGGCCGCAATCTTCCACATTGGATGCACTAAAACCAGCCTCAAGCCCCGTTACGAAAACTGTATCAGAATCAATTTCTGCACAACCTGCTGTGTCATTGTAGGTCCAAATTCGCATGATGTATTCTCCCACATCGGGAAAAGTCACTGTTATTGGATCTTGTGTACTTGTAGTTCCATCAGGTAATCTCCATTCCCAATCTGTGTAAAGGAATGATTCGTTGGTAAATGTGAAAGTATTTGGCTCATTGCAACTGAAAACGGTAGATAGGTTAGCCAATGGAGGGCTGACGTAGATAAGGTCGTCTACGATCAATGTGTCCGAGCAACCATTATTCAGCGTTATCAACGTGATGCTGAAATATCCTGTGTCAGCAAATTCGTGAATCGGATTTTCCTCTGTGGAACTGAGTTGGTCGCCAAAATCCCAGTACCAATCAGTTCCATTCTGGGAGTTATTCGTGAATGAAACCTCTTCTCCAGGACAAACAACTTGCGATACCTGTATGAAATCGGCAACAGGTGGTGTGTATACGAAAATATAGTTCGACCGAACTAAAGTGTCTGAGCAACCAAGATCATTTGTAATGATCAAACTCACATCAAAAATGCCAGTATCAGCGTAGGTGTAAGTAGGGTTTTGAAGGTTGGATGTTCCTCCATCACCAAAATCCCATTGGTAGTTCACAATTGGCGATCCTGAAATACTTGTATCTGTAAAATTCACCTCTAGCGGTTGGCAAAAACCGAATACATCAGGAAGGAAATCTGCTTGCGTAAGCGCTACATTGATAAAACTTGGTTTGCTCGCAGTACTGCTGCATCCATCACTGTTTGTGGTGGTCAGCGTTACATCATACGTTCCGTTTTCCGTGTAGATGTGAAGCGGATCTTGTTCTGTGGATGTGTTGACATCTCCAAAGTCCCAGAAGTAGCTTAAGGTCCCGTTTCCAATAGAACCGTTGGTAAATTGAACAGGGAATGGTGTTTCACAGCCACCAACAACATCGGCAGTGAAATCCGCAAAAGGAATTGAGCCAACGGTAATGTACGAGGTCTTGGTTTCTGTTCCTTGGCAAGAGGCGCTGTATGTTGCAGTCAATGAAACTTCGTAGTTGCCTGGTGTTGTGTACAAATGCGTTGGGAATTGGTCTGTAGAGGTAGCACCGTCTCCAAAATCCCAAGCCCAGCTAATTGGTGTTGAGGTAGATAGGTCAACAAACGAGACCTGCTCCCCTAAACATACCGTTGTATTGTTGGTTACGAAATCAATGGTCACATCATCTACAATTTGAATATAGGCCACTTCGAGCTGCGTGTCGCTACAACCGTATTCATCGGTCACTGTCAGGCTTACATCAAAATTGCCAGCAGCGGCATAAGTGTTATCGGGTGTCAAAAGAGTTGAAGTATTACCATCTCCAAAATCCCAAGCGTAAGTCAAATTTCCCGTTCCTCCAGACGATGTATTCGAAAACGAAACATCTGATGGGGGAAGGCAGCTTACGGTCGGGTTTCCCGTGAAGGCGGCTGTTGGCCTGATGTTGATGGATTCGACCACATCATTGAATGATTGATTGGATGAACAACCATTTGCATCTGTCAGGATCAATGTCACATCAAAGATCCCCGGAGTGGTGTATGTATGACTCGGGTTCTGTTGGGTTGAAGTTCCTCCATCTCCAAAATCCCAAGACCAAGTAGCAATGGGCGAATCGCCAGTAACAGACAGGTCAGAGAAATTGACCGTAAACGGATAGCACCCGATGCCTTGAGAAGGTGAAAGATTCGGAACCGGAGGTGTGAAAACCGTGATGTAGCTGGTTTTTGTTTCCGTGTCTGTGCCACCAGGCCCTGTGGCTGTTAATGTAATGGTATACGTTCCTGGTGTGATGTAACTGGCAGAAGGATTTTGAGATACGGATGTGTTGCCATTTCCAAGATTCCATTGATAGGTGAGTCCTGTTCCAGTGGAAAGATTCTGAAAGTTCACGATCAACGGACCGCAACCAGAAGTTACAGGCGCACTGAAATCTGCATTTACTTGAGCTTGCGTTGCTTCCGAAGCAACGAACACGAATAAGCAGAGCGCTAGTAGCACTCTATTCAACTGGTTTTCTATCATTCTTCTCATCTACCGTAAAGAGCTACGAAATAAGCGATTCAAAGTTCCTTAAAATCGCGAATTACATATCGCATCTTATTAACATCTACAATGGATTACCTTTGGCAAGTAGACATCAAGATCATTATAAAGTTGTTTCCTTTTCGACAAACGTTCATTTTCAGCGTCATCATGCTAATGGCCTTTGGCGCCAATGCACAATTGGTGGATGGCATTATTGGACAGCGAAGAGACCTGGTCCATGTTTATTTGCGGCCATATCGCATCATCGATTACAAGATGGAACGGATGGTGGTAAATGTGGATAAAGGAATTCATCAGACAGCTTTGTTCGAAAACGATACCTGCACTCGGTTTTATTGGGCAGTAACTCCTGAGAGCATACAGAATTTCAAGGTGATGCTATTGGAATCGGGTTATAGTATCAACTCTTCGGGTGATGGATTTGTTAAAGACAGTTTGGAGTTGACAATAAAGCCGCTCGATTCTGGTAAAGCAACATTATACATCGCAAGTATTTCCTCTGGCCTTAAAGGAAAACGAGAGGTTTCTGGCAAGCCTGCAAAGGTGAAGAAGGTGGTTGAGGTACAAGCCATGCCCTTACTACAGCAAGCCATTTTGGAGGCAGAAAAAGACACGACAGCCAAACCACCTAAAGACCCCAAACGCCATTGGATAGGAGGGAAATATGGTTCAGCAAATCTGTTGGGTTATTGAGTCTTTTCATTCTGAATCCAGTAGAGTTCATTTACTGCCACGTTTTACGGTCTAAATTTTTCTAATGCATATTCAATCACTATTCTCAACAAAAACGAATGCGGCCTCTGTGCTATGGTTTGTACTGCTTCTTTTTATTGCAGGATGCAAAAAGGATAACGGGCCGGATGTTGCAGGTAAACAGTTGTATGCCATTCGGGGAGAAAACCCTGGTATTTATGATCATCAAGGTCGTTTCATGATCTTAAGAGGAGCGAATTACAACGTATTGGGCGATTATTGGGAGGGAAATGCAAATGTTCCCGCAACCAAGGAATATGCCGCAACAGATATGGCCATGATGGCCCATTACGGATTCAATTGTATTCGATTGATCTTCAGTTGGAGTAGTTTGGAACCTCAGCCTGGACAGTATGACGAAGGCTATATTGCTCAAATCCGCTCAGTGATTACAGAAGCCGATAAATACGGCATTTATGTCATGCTCGATATGCACCAAGATGCTTGGGGTAAATACATTGCCACCCATCCAGATTCATCCTGTACTTACCCAAGTAAGGGCTGGGATGGAGCTCCTGCGTGGGCCACACTTACGGATGGAGCCACCAATTGCAGTGTTGATGGAAGTCGCGAGAATGCACCTGCAGTGTATCACGCCTTTCAAAACTTTTGGGATAATACCGATGGTGTTCAGGATGCTTGCATTGCTGCTTGGCAGCATCTCGTTACGGCAATAGCAGCTTATGATAATGTGCTAGGATACGACCTACTGAACGAACCAGGCTTAGGCTATAAAGTGCCTGTTGAGCAAGAAATGTTGAAGATGTCGAACTATTACGCCACCTTGATCACAGCCATCAGAAATGCTGAAGGTTCAAAGAATGAGCACATCATATTTGTAGAGAATGCCATTACTTGGAATGGACAAGGAACACTTGCTGGTGTTCCTAATCCACAATTCTCAGCAGAAGACAACCTGATGCTTGCCCCACATAGTTACTTCGAAGCTATTGGTCCATCGTCTGCCACTATTGAAGATGGCTATCTTTTGTATCAGTTCGTTAGTTCGAATTTTCAGTCTAAGGCCTTTATTGGCGAGTGGGGTTTTTTCGGAAACCCTGCTGATGATGTGGAAAAGGTGAAACGTTTTGCTGCCATTGAAGATTCTTACTTCGGTTCGTCCACTTGGTGGCAGTGGTGCCAAGCTCCGGGTGATCCTCATGGAATGAGCTGGGATGGCGCTACGTATGATCAAACTTCCATGCACTTGATCGAGTTGGATGCTTCGGGCAATTTTACTGGAAATGTAAACGAACTTTATCTCAACGTGCTCAGTCGAACACGCCCTAATGCTATACATGGCAATCCTGTTGCGCTCATTTCAAACTCGAACGATGGAATGATGCATTTTGAAGCCATTGCCACAACAGAGGGCGTTACTGAACTTTGGATATCCGATAGATTCGGTACACCTGTGGTGAGCGGAGAGAATGTCTCGCTGAAAGAATTAGTTCCTGTTGATGGTGGTTATCTCGCTTCCGTTACGGTAAACGGAAGCTACACGATTGATGTGAGCTTTTGATTTTTGCGAGTAATTGGCTGGCATTTTTTTGGAAATGATTGATTGCCCAATGATATTAACCGATAGGAATTTCGAATGAAAACGTGGAAAAAACTGGTATTGATAAGTTCAATTGCGCTGATCTCTTCGTGCAAAAAGGAAGAAGATTGTTTGCAACTCACAGGAGATGATTATTTGATTTTCGGCCATTTTTTTGGTGAGTGTGGCGGGGAAAGCTGCGTTGAAACTTACAAACTTACCGATGCGCAATTGTTTGAAGATCAGACCGATGACTACAACGCAGTGCTTCCTTTTGTGTTTGTAGAACTGGATAATTCCACATTTTTGGAAGTAAACGACCTAATGGATTATTTCCCGGCTGAACTTTTAGCCATCAGCGATTCAACCTTTGGCTGCCCAGATTGTGCAGACCAAGGCGGCCTTCTCGTGGAATACTATCATGAAGGACAATTGCACAAATGGCGATTGGATAGAGCGCAATCTCCTGAAACAGCATTCTTGCAATCCTTTGCCGATAAAGTGGTGGAGAAGATTGCGATCATAAACGATTGAGCTCCGTGTTTTTAAGATGAATATTGAGTTCAATTGACGCATCGTTTGCACTCAGATCATTCATTTATCGGGAGTTGATTTCAAGAATACAGTTCTTGTAAAATCGTGTAAAGCAGCTATCATAAGTTGAGTTGTAACAAGTATTTTCAGCGCCATGAAAAAGACCATCAAACTATGCGTTGTAGGCCTAGGCAGAGCCGGCAATTTCCATCTCACTTCCATCAAACAATTGGATAATCTTGAGTTGCATTCGGTTGTTGATACCAATGTGGAATTGGCAATGGAAACAGCTGAAAAATGGGGATGCAAATGGAGTACTGATCTTGTCGACTTATTAAACGATGAAGATCTGGATGCCGTGGTTGTTGCATCTCCAACAGATGCTCATTTCGATTATATCGTTCAGGCACTTTCGGCCGGAAAACATGTGTTTACTGAAAAACCTGTTGGGCATACAGTAAAGGAGATCAAAACCTGTTTTGCCTTGGCTCGTGAGCACGGTAAAGCCTTGCATTTGGGTTTTCAACGAAGGCTCGATAAGAATTTTGTTGCCTTAAAAAGGCGTTTGCCAGAATTAGGCGCAGCCAAAATTGTGAAGGCAAGTTCAAGGGATAATCCGAAGCCGTCTTATGAATATCTGAGCATTTCTGGCAATATCTTTCATGATATGCTTATTCATGATTTTGATATGCTCATGTTCCTTTTTGGAGCGCAAGTACCTCAAACGGTATTCGCGGCAGGTCATACTTATGATGCCACAATCAAAGGTTTCAATGATTATGATACAGTTCTAGTGTCTATCAAATTTGCTAACGGATTGGTCTGTTCCATTGATACGAGTCGAACATCAGCCTATGGTTATGACCAACGAATTGAAGTGTTCGGAGAAAAAGGAATGGCCACCGTTGATAATGAGCGAAATAATGCGGTGAACGTTTACACCGAGGCAGGTGGAAACCACGAGCCCTTCAATTATTCGTTTCCTCAGCGTTACAAGGATGCATATTTGGAAGAATTGCTTCAGTTTTCTGAAGGAATTCAGAACGGTGTATTTACTAATGTGGCCGAAACTGAATGCGTGCTTTCGCACGAGTTGGCAGACGCGGCTTTGGAATCAATTAAAGCAGGCGAGGCCATCGATTTCAAAGCCTTTACTGGACGAAACTGATTTCCTAACTACCGTTCAGTACTGAGCTTCTTTCATCATCTTACTACAGTCACGTGGCCTGTGTATTGATGTACAAAGGTGAGCGGAACCACTGAAAATGAGAGTGAATAGGCATAAACGGCCTGATCGGTCAATGCGCCTTTGAAGTAGCCATCCCAACCTTGTTTAGGATCGGTGCTGGTAAAGATCTCTTCGCCCCATCTATTGTAGATATGGAGCGTGTAGCTATGGACAAAAGCTCCGCTAATAATGGGCAGGAACACATCGTTTATCCCATTCTCTTGGCCAGGCATGTGAGGCGTGAACGCGTTCGGAATGTAAACCGTAAGATCAGGTTTCAGAATCAAACTATCGCAGGTTTGGCCAACGCAACCATCTGCATTCACTTCTAAACAAACATGGAACGTATGCGGCAGATCATTCGGAAGCGTGATGTCGAAACTATCCTCAACGCTTTCCATTAGCAACATTCCTGTTTCATCTACGATGGTCCAATTGCGAATACCATCAGGTGACAATGCTTGGAACGTGACCGTGTTCAGATCTGTAGTTGGTTTTTGCGGATCGAATGTGAAAGCAGGAACCAATTGAGCTGTTGGTCGCAAGGTGATGACCAGAATACTGTCGCAGCCATTCGTGCTCGTTAACGTACTGGTGTGGCTAATTTCTTGTGTGAGTGAATCGAGCACGGTTCCATCTGGGAAGGTATAGTCTGAACCTAAACAGAGATCAAAGCTGGTACGGCTAAGCGTAGATTGATTGACCGTTACTTGCGTTACCACTACCGAATCGCAACCAGAACCGTTTGGCCAAATGGAAGTGTGGTTCGTATTGGTAAGTACCGTTTCTGTCGATCCATCTGGATACGTGACAGTTGTTCCAGCGCAGACCGTCAAGTTTTCATTCCCCATAAAACCGGTTGATAATGAAACATTCGTTGTAATGATAGAATCGCATCCAGCACTGGATGTAAGGGCCGAAATGTGCGAAGTGTTCGCAGTAATTAGTTCCGATGTTCCATCAGGATAGACAACAGTTGTTCCTCCACATACATTCAGGTTTTCGGTCGTTGTGAATCCGGCCACCACAGAAACGTTCGTGGTAACGACAGAATCGCATCCAGCATTGGTAATTAAAGCTGAAATATGCACAGTACTTGCTGCAATGACTTCCGATGTTCCATCTGGATAGACGACCGTTGCTCCAGCACAAACATTCATGTTTTCGGTAGAAATAAATCCTGCTACAACTGAAACGTTCGTGGTCACGGTAGAATCGCATCCTGCACTTGTTATCAAAGCCGAAACGTGTGAGGTGCTTAATACAATGAGTTCGGATGTCCCATCAGGATAGAAGACTATTGTTCCTGCACAAACATCCACGGTTTCGCTTGAAGTGAAACCAGCCACAATGGAAACATTTGTGGTAACGGTAGAATCGCAACCTGAACTACTTGTTAGGGCAGAAACGTGGCTAGTGTTCGCAGAAATCAGTTCAGACGTTCCGTCAGGATAAACCACTGTTGTTCCACTACAAACATCCACGTTTTCGCTTGAAGTAAAACCACTGACTACTGAAACGTTTGTGGTAACTATCGAATCGCAACCAGAACTACTTATTAAAGTGGAAATATGACTGGTGTTGGCTGTAACGACTTCCAATGTTCCATCTGGATAAGTAACGGTAATTCCTTGACAGACATCCATTAGTTCTGTGCTGCTGAAGCCCGAACCATCGTCCAATACAGTCACGTCAACCGTGTCTGAACAACCAATGGAAGAGCTGACAATGCAGTGATAGTTTCCCGAACATAAACCTGTTGCTGTAGCTGTTTGTATGCCTAATGACGAATAATTGCTGGCTGTCCAATTATAGGTGTAACCGGGAATGGAACCCGATGCCAAAACCGAGGCAGTGCCCGAGCAAGCACCACACTGACTATCGGTGCTGCTGCCATTTACCTGCAATGCAGTAACGGGCACACAATTATTGTTGAATTGTCCAATGTACGCTGCGTTGGCTGCATTGTTCGGTAATCCAGGTGTTTCATCGCCTCCGCTAGAAGCGGAACCTTCGCTCCAATTGGCTTGGTTGTTAGGGTCTCCACCATTGAAATACCACACTTTCTGAGAGCCAGAGCCGAAAGAATCGAAATAGATGAGCGTGTTATTGGAGCAAGAAGCCCAACAGACCGAGAAAACTTCGCAACCAGAAAGGTCGACCAAGCGCGCACAATCTCCCGAATTTGCCAAGAAAGTGAAAGTCCAATCGCCTCCTGCTATCCAACCTGAGGAAGGATAACTGCAACTGGCAGCGCCAGGAGTCGTGAAATTGTGTTCAAATAGAAAGCTATCACTGATAGGAGCAACTATACGACAATTGCCGTCCGCTAAGTTCAGATCATCAGGAGGAACAGAAAGCCCTGGATCGGCATCGTTGTAAACCAGAATGATGGTTCCCACCGGAACACAGGCCCAAAGCGGGTCGTAAGAAAAACGTAAAGCGCCATTTGCAATTCCGCCCGAACCGTGGTAGCCCGAATTGTCATCGAATATCCAACCTCGGATATCAATGCAGGGCGGGGCATTATTGCTGCAATCGAACGAAAGGTTTTCGTCTGCTACAACGAATTCTACAAATTCCTTGTTCCCGTTCGCACCGTTCGAAACCTCATTTATAATCAGCGTTTGAGCACCCGCGTTGCTAAAAAGCAAGACCGACAGCAACCCCCAAATAGCCAACAAGGCGAACTGCGCTCTTACCTTCATTTTCGTAGCGCAAGGGTACGCTTTCAGTGTCACATTACATGGTCTTCAACTTTACGAATTCGTTAGATATCATGCCTTTCCTTCAAAGAAGTTGCTTGATTGCATTCCGATATGTTACCAAAATACTTTTTGAGCCCATGTTGCACAGGTTTTCGTGCTTGTTTGTTGCTTTTATTGGATGTTGGTTAACACTTTTTAAGAAGTCGTTAACACCACTTAGGACATTCTGCTGTTAAGGGTATGCAGCGATCTCTATTTTTGCGCAACTAAATGAAATTTTAATCATGACAGACATCAAGCAGATCAACGAGATGATCGAGAAGGAAAGTGCCTTTGTCGATATCGTCACCATGGAAATGGACAAGGTGATCGTAGGACAAAGACACATGGTGGAAAGCCTCCTGATCGGTCTGTTATCAAAAGGACACATTCTATTAGAAGGTGTTCCTGGACTGGCAAAAACGCTTGCCATCAACACACTTGCATCAACCATCAGCGCTGGATTCAGTAGAATTCAGTTTACGCCCGATCTGCTTCCAGCGGATTTGGTCGGAACGATGATCTACAATCAGAAAACAGGTTCTTTTGATGTTCGCAAAGGACCATTGTTCTCCAATTTTATTCTTGCGGATGAGATCAACCGTGCTCCTGCTAAAGTGCAAAGTGCGCTGCTTGAGGCAATGCAGGAAAAGCAAGTGACCATC
Source organism: Flavobacteriales bacterium (assembly GCA_021739695.1). NCBI lineage: Bacteria > Pseudomonadati > Bacteroidota > Flavobacteriia > Flavobacteriales > Flavobacteriales bacterium. The sequence continues at coordinate 42,785 of JAIPBM010000020.1, forward strand.
GGTGATACGACCTTTAAAATGGAGGAACCATTCTTGGTAATGGCCACCATGAACCCGATTGAGCAGGAGGGAACCTATCCGCTTCCAGAAGCGCAAGTTGACCGTTTCATGCTGAAAGTGGTCATCACGTATCCGAATAAAGCCGATGAAGCGCAGATCATCCGTCACAATTTGGCAGGTGAATTTCCTAAAGCCAATTCGGTGTTGAAGCCAGAAGATATTCTAAAAGCCCGCGAAGTGGTTCGTCAGGTTTACATGGATGAGAAGATTGAGAAATACATCGTGGATATTGTTTTCGCCAGTCGTTATCCTGCAGAGAATGGTCTTGCTAAACTGAAAGACCTGATCAGCTTCGGTGGTTCGCCTCGTGCAAGCATCGCTTTGGCCAAAGCGGCTAAAGCCTATGCTTTCATTAAGCGAAGAGGCTACGTTATTCCGGAAGATGTTCGTGCTGTCTGTAACGATGTGTTGCGTCACCGTATTGGACTAACTTACGAAGCAGAGGCAGAAAACATCACTTCTGAAGAGATCATTGCTGATATTCTGAACACGGTAGAAGTTCCGTAAACAGGCGTCAGATTTGAGACGTGAGATATCAGATGACCCTAACTGGTCGCTGGTCGCTTATCACTTAGTCGCTTAAGAAAATGGAAACGTCAGAGCTTTTAAAACGCGTACGTAAGATTGAGTTAAAGACCAGAGGTCTGAGCAATCAGATATTCTCAGGTCAATATCACTCTGCCTTCAAAGGGCGTGGTATGGCTTTTTCTGAAGTGCGCGAATACCAAATGGGTGATGATGTGCGGACCATTGATTGGAACGTGACGGCTCGTGCTGGTGATCCGTATGTAAAGGTTTTTGAGGAAGAGCGGGAACTGACCGTGATGTTGTTGGTGGACGTGAGCGGATCGGGCGATTTTGGTTCTAAAGGAATGCTGAAACGCCAGTTGATGACAGAAATATGTGCAGTGCTTTCGTTTTCTGCCATTCAGAATAACGATAAAGTGGGTATTATTTTCTTCAGCGATCGAATTGAAAAATTCATTCCACCTAAGAAAGGAAAGAGCCACATTCTGCGCATCATCCGCGAGCTGATTGATTTTACTCCCGAGCACAAAGGCACCAATTTGAGTGAAGCTTTACGTTATCTGACCAACGTTGTAAAGAAGCGAAGTATCGCCTTCTTGCTTACCGATTTCATGGATAAGAATTATTCTGATGCGCTGAAATTGGCCAATAAGAAGCACGATCTGGTGGCCATTCGTGTTTACGATCATTTAGAGCAGGAAATTCCGAATGTTGGTTTGCTTCCGATTACCGATGCGGAAACGGGACAGATGGTTTGGTTAGATACATCAAACAAGGAAACACGCACAAAACTGAAGGCAAACAGCTTGCGTTTCGAGGCTGAGCTGAAAGATACATTGATGAAATCGGGTGTGGATATGGCTCAAGTAAGAACCGATGGTTCGTATGTTGTTCCGTTGATGAACTTGTTTAAACGAAGAGGAGCGTGATGATGGAAAGCAGCAAGCATCAAGTTTCCAGTTTCGAGCGTGTCATTGCGAGCGTAGCATGCGAAGCGCGGCAATCTTCTCATGTCATTTCGAGTGAGGAACGAACCGAGAAATCTCTGATTTCTAAATTTCAAGATTCCTCCGCTGCGGTCGGAATGACATTGATTTTGCTGATGTCAGCATTTGGCACATTCGCTCAAAACGCGTCTGTAAAAGCTGTTCTCGATAGTCAGCAGATTCTGATTGGCGATCAGATCAACCTCGACCTTTCCGTTGAGTTCAATAACGAATTGCCCATTGCTTGGCCCATTTTTAAGGATACGATCACTGGCAAACTTGAAATCGTACAATCGTCCATTCCGGATACAGTAAAGAAGGAAACTGGCGAAACCGTCATTCATCAACGTCTCGTGCTTACCAGTTTCGATACGGGATTTATCATTCTACCACCGATCACGTTTGTATTCAATAACGATAGCACACAATCGCTTTCTACCGAAGCACAGTTGATTTTCGTCTCAGACATTCCAGTTGAAATGGAAGCGGATATCAAGGATATTAAAGAACCCTTGGATGTTCCTTACAACTGGAGAAAGTGGCTGAAATACGCATTGATCGTTCTACTGGTTCTTGCGTTGCTGATCGGTGGATTTTTGCTGTGGCAGAAGTATCGAAAAGTACCAGAAGTTCCGATGGCGCGGCCAAAACCGAAGCGTCCAGCGCACGAAATTGCCTTAGAGAAACTGGAAGCCTTACGCAACAAAAAGCTTTGGCAGAACAATCAGACCAAGGAGTTCTATATCGAATTGTCGGACATCATAAGAGAATACGTTGAGTTCCGTTTTGATGTGTTGGCACTGGAAATGACAACCGATGAAACCGTTTCCGCTCTTAAATTGAAAGGTTTGGAAGACGGAAAGGTGCAAACACTGAAGCAAATGCTACAGATGGCCGACCTTGCCAAATTTGCCAAGTACACGCCTATGCCTAACGAGAACGAGCAGTGTTTTGACATTGCACGGACTTTTGTAAATACTACGTTGGTTATGCCGCTCGATGAACCGAAAGAAGAGGAGAAAGGATGATGGGCGATATCACATTCAATAATCCTGAACTGCTTTGGCTGCTGCTTCTGTTGCTGCCGATGGTGGCCTACTACGTTTTCCTACAAAGGAAAAACCGGGTAGAATTCAGGTATTCGAATGTGGCAACTTCCGTTGGGGCTGAAGCCAGTTTCAAAGGGAAGTTGGTTCATGTGCCATTTGTGCTCAGAATGTTGGCTATTTCCTTGATCATTGTGGTGTTGGCAAGACCACAATCAACCAGTAGTTGGCAAGATGTGACCACAGAAGGAATTGATATCGTCATGGCTTTGGATATCTCAGGTTCCATGTTGGCCGAAGATTTCAAACCGAATAGGCTTGAAGCCGCCAAAAAAGTGGCCAAGACATTTATCGGTAGTCGCCCGAATGATCGATTGGGTTTGGTGGTGTTTGCTGGGGAGAGTTTCACGCAATGTCCGCTTACCACCGATCATTCGGTCATTCTCAATCTTTTCAATGATGTGAAGAGTGGTATGCTTCAGGATGGTACGGCAATCGGTATGGGGCTTGGTACTTCCATTAAGCGATTGAAAGACAGCGAAGCCATCAGTAAAGTGGTCATTCTTCTAACTGATGGAGACAACAACTCAGGATCTATTGCGCCAGGAACCGCTGCTGAGATTGCCAAGGAATTCGGCATTCGTGTTTACACCATTGGTGTTGGAACTCGCGGAACAGCGCCTTATCCGCAAGTAGATCCATTCGGAAGAACGGTTTATACTGATATGGAAGTGAAGATCAATGAAGAACTATTGACTCGAATTGCCGAAATGACAGGAGGAAAGTATTTCAGAGCCACGGATAATGCCAGTTTGGAAGAGGTTTATACGGAGATTGATGAACTAGAGAAATCGAAGATTGATGTGACAGAATACCGCAAGCGCAAAGAGGAGTTTTTGCCTTTTGCCATTGTAGCCTTGCTGTTGCTTGGTATTGAAGTATTGTTGAAACAAACCGTTCTACGAAGTATAGTGTAATGTTCCGATTTGCGAACGAAATATGGTTGTATGCGCTGCTGGTAATTCCAGTGCTTGTGCTTGTTTTCTGGTTCAATGCCAGATGGCGCAAACGCGTATTGCAACAATTGGGCGACCTCAGCATCATCGAAACGCTCATTCCAACATTTTCCAAAGTGCTTCCGCGTTGGAAACGCTTTCTTTTCACCTTGGCAGTTGCATTCGTTTTGGTTGGTATGTCAAATCCGCAGATCGGAACCAAGTATGAAGAAGTAAAACGTGAAGGATTTGAACTGATGGTCTGTTTGGATGTTTCCAATAGTATGTTGGCTGAAGACCTTACACCAAACCGATTGGAACGGGCGAAACAAGCTATTTCCCGATTGGTTGATCGGTTGAAGAACGATAAGATCGGAGTGATCGTGTTTGCTGGCGATGCATACATCCAACTTCCGATGACGGTCGATCATTCAGCAGCGAAACTTTTCCTTCGTTCCATCGATACGGATATTGTTCCAACTCAAGGAACTGCTATTGGTAAAGCCATTGAACTGGCCATGACTTCTTTCAGTGCCAATTCAAAGGCAAACAGATCCATTATTGTTATTACCGATGGAGAGAATCACGAAGATGACGCATTGGAACAAGCAGCCGCTGCGGCAGAACAGGGAATTAAAGTGCATACCATCGGCATTGGCTCTATTGACGGAACTCCGATTCCTGTCTATCAGCGTGGTCAAATGATGGGTTATCGAAAAGATCGAGCAGGAAATACAGTGGTTACGAAGCTGAATGAAACCATGCTGCAGCAGATAGCAGCGGCAGGCGGAGGAACATATGTTCGCGCTAACAACAGTCGAACAGGTCTGAATGTCTTGATGGACGAGTTGGAAGGCATGCAGCGCGAAGAGTTTGATAGCAAGATGTTTACTAGCTACGAAGACCGTTTCCAATATTTCTTTGGAGTGGCGCTGTTGCTGTTGTTGATTGAGCTGCTGTTACCTTCGCGCAAATTGAAAGTGTTTGGTGGATTGAACCTTTTTAAAGCTAAATAGCTCGTTAAGTGATCAGAAAATTAGACATATCGAAATTCAAGTCATTGCACGATTTGCTGCAATCGCAAACTCTTTGGGTTGGTCGCGTTCGTGCATCTTTGGCTATGATGTTCTTGTTGTTTGGATTCATTACAGCAGCATTCGCTCAAGAACCGAATGACCTTATTACCAAAGGAAACGCAAAGTACAAGGAAGGTAATTTCGGTGAAGCTGAAATGACCTATCGTGAAGGGCAGGAAGCGGGAGCGGATGCCTTTATTTCGGGCTTCAATTTGGGCGATGCACTCTTCAAACAAGAACGATACGAAGAAGCGGCCAGCGCATTTCAGGCGTTGCCAAATCTTACCGAGGACAAGGAACAGAAAGCAGCAGCATTTCACAATTTGGGTAATGCATACTTAAAGGCCAAGAAATATCCTGAAAGTGTAGACGCCTTTAAACAATCGTTGCGCAATAATCCACAAGATCTGGATACAAAGTATAATTTGGCTTACGCCAAACGTATGTTGCAGCAAGAGCAAGAGCAAGAGCAACAGCAGCAAGATCAGAATAAAGACGATCAAAAAGATCAGGAGAAGAAGGACGACCAGCAACAGAAGCAAGATCAGCAAAAGCAGGACGAGAAGAAGGATGATGAGCAAAAGCAGGATCAACAGCAACAACAAGATGATCAGCAGCAAGAACAAAAAGAACAGGAGCAGCCGAAAGAGGGTGAGATTTCCAAAGAAGACGCTGAGCGGATGCTAGATGCGCTGAATCAGGATGAAAAGAAGATCCGCGACCGATTGGAAGATCAAAAAGTGAAGAAAGTATCGAAGGGTACTATTGAGAAAGATTGGTAATGTCAATTATCAATTAAGAACGAACAATTAAAAATTAAGTGAGACTGAAAGCCACACATCTGATCATGTTTCTGTTGGGAATATTTTTCTCAGGAACTGTCGTGGCCCAGAGTCTGACGGCTTCTGGTCCAAGTCAGGTTCAGGTTGGGCAACGCTTTCAGGTAACTTGGGAGTTGAATGCCAACGGTTCCAATTTTGTGGCTCCGGAAATAACCGATTTCCAAGTGCTTGGTGGACCAAACCAAAGCACCAGCATGCAGTTCATTAATGGAAGCATGTCGCAGTCTATTTCCTATTCCTACGTGCTTCGTGCAGCCAAAGAAGGCGACTTTACCATTGCGTCAGCGAAGATTAAAGTAGGAGGGAACATCATCAGTTCAAACGAATTGAAGATCAATGTATTGAAAGTCGCTTCGCAATCCGCTCAATCTACCGGTGGAGGACAGCAACAGCAACAGCAGCAAACGAAAACCGCAACTACTTCAGGAGATGGAAGCGACCTTTTTGCTCGTGTGGAAGTGAGCAAACGATCGGCCTATTTGGGAGAAAAGATCACAGCCGACCTGAAGATCTATAGTCGTGTTACCATCGTCAATTTTGATGATTGGAAAATGCCATCGTTCGAAGGTTTTTGGATGAAGGAAACCACCACCAATCAACAAATTCAGCTGCAGAATGAAGTGATTGATGGCGTGATGTATCAAACGGGTCTTATCAAACAGGTGATCTTGTATCCAACAAAGTCAGGGGAGATAACCATCGATCCTATGGAGTTGAGCGTCATCGTTCGCGAACGCGCTTCTGGAAGAAGTCGATCGGTGTTTGATCAATTCTTTGGTGGATATCAAGATTCCAAACGACCGATCAAGTCCAATTCGGTTACGATCAATGTGAAACCATATCCTGGTGGCAAACCAGCTGATTTCAGTGGCCTTACGGGTAATTTGACCATGAAGGCCACTTTGGATAAGCAGGATACGAAATCGAACGAGGCAGTAAATCTTAAAGTGACCGTTAATGGAGATGGAAACCTGTATCAGCTGCAAGCTCCAAACCTTGAGTTTCCACCCGACATAGAGGTGTACGATCCAAAAACCACTGATAACATCAAGGTTTCTTCAAATGGAATCTCGGGAAGCAGAACATTTGAATATGTTCTGATTCCAAGATATGCTGGAGATTTTGAGATCGGACCCTTCTCCATGAGTTACTTTGATGCTGCTTCTGGGACCTTCAAAACCCTTTCTCAAGAAGCCTTTACGCTCGTGGTTGAAAAAGGCGAAGGTGAAGAGGCTGCTTCGCCTTCGGTGAACATTGCGAATAAAGAGGACATTCGATTGATCGGTAGCGACATCCGCTACATCAAACAAGGGCAATATCCGATATTGAATGGGTCGCATTTCTTCTATCGGTCGATGCCATTTTACGCTGCCATTTTCGTTCCGTTGCTGCTGTTCGTGCTGTTTATCGGTTACGTGCAGTTCCAGAAATCGCAAGGAAACGACATGGGCAAACTCAAAAGCAAACGTGCCACTGGTCTTGCCAAAAAACGACTTACCAAAGCCAAAAAGCTTTGGGATGAGAACAATACGGCTTCGTTCTACGAAGAGGTTTTTAAAGCACTTTCGGATTATGCTGCAGACAAATTCGGTATTCCGGTTTCTGCGCTGAGCAAGGATAAGATCCGTTCGGTGCTTGTCGAGAAGAAAGTTCCTGAAGAAACGATCTCTGCGTTTATCGGTGTGCTAGATAAGACCGAGTTTGCTCGGTTTGCACCAGGTGCCGATAAGCAGATGGGAGGTGTTTATGACGAGGCCTTGAATGCAATTGTAAATGTGGAGAACCATGCGTAGCATCCGAAACATATTCGTCATTGCGTTGGTGCTTGTCGCCACGGTTGGAAGTGCCCAAGTGGATGCGCTTAAAACTACTGCTGATCAAGCGTATATTGATGGCAATTACGAAGATGCCATTGCCAGCTACGAAGAGATTCTGGCTCAGCAATACGTTTCAGCAGAAGTGTATTACAACCTTGGTAATGCTTATTTCAAAGCTGGGAAGGTTGCTTCTTCTGTCTTGAACTTTGAGCGCGCCTTGAAATTGGCTCCCCATGATGATGATATTCAGTTCAATCTGAAGTTGGCCAATCTCAGTGTAAAGGATAGAATAGAGGAGATGCCGAAGTTGTTCTTCGTAACCTGGTGGGAAGCGCTTCTGAAAACGTTTTCTACCGATGGTTGGGCTTGGTCAATCATCATTTCTGTTCTGTTGGGGCTTGGAGGTCTGCTGCTCTTTAAATTCTCGAACGAAGAAGGAATGAAACGTTTGACATTCTATACAGCACTTATCTCCTTTGTTTGGGCCGGACTTTCTGCCTATGCAGCAGAGAACAATTACAATCATGCAGTGAACGATAATCGGGCGGTAGTATTCATTGCAACCATCAACGCCAAGAGTGCTCCAGATCAAAAAGGAAAGGACCTTTTCGTTATCCACGAAGGATTGGTGGTGGAGGTTACCGATCGATTGAATGGATGGTGCCGTATCAAACTCTCTAATGGAAACGTGGGTTGGATACCTGAGCAAAGCGTGATCGCTGTTTAATGAAAAGGATCGGCCTACTATCAGACACACATGGATACATCGATCCATCCCTGAAGAAATACCTCGATTCCTGCGATGAGATATGGCATGCGGGAGATATCGGAACACTGGAAGTGACCGATACGCTGGCATCTTGGAAACCACTACGGGCCGTATACGGTAATATAGACGGAGATAAATTACGCCTGAGTTTCCCAGAGAATCAATTGTTCGTGTTGGAAGGCGTAAAGGTGCTCATAACCCACATTGGCGGTTATCCCGGTAGGTATACGGCACGCGTAAAAGAGCTTATAAGCACGCAACGGCCAAAACTTTACATCTGCGGCCATTCGCACATACTTAAGGTAATGCACGATAAGCACTTACATTGCCTGCACATGAATCCTGGTGCCGCGGGCATACACGGATTCCATCAGGTAAAGACCCTCTTGCGCTTTACAATAGATGCTGGCGACATCAAAGACCTGGAAGTGATCGAACTGGGAAAACGTGCGGAATTGAAACCGAGCTGAGTTTCTATTGATTCAGTGATTTCCCGTACTCAATGATCTGTTGGCAGTGCTGCTCTACGCTTAGACCGTTGTCCGTTGCAAATGTTGTTGGAATGGAATAAGTGGTTTTCAGTAGCTGTTGAATAGCGTTATTCCAATCGTCCAATTCAAACCCGTTCACAACCATCCCCACGGCATCATCCACAATTTCCTTGGCGCCCACCATGTCCGATATGAGTACAGGTGTGCCACACTGAATGGATTCGCTTATCACTTGCCCAAAAGGTTCGTACAATGCCGGATGGATCAGTGCATCTGCCGCCCAAAGCAGCTCTTCGGGCTTATCGGCATAGCCCACATACCTAACATTGGGCAGATCGGTGGCCATAGGCTTTACACCGGCCACCACAAGTTCTATCGGTTCATCGCTAAGCCGTTCCATCAGCTTCAGCAACAGCGGATAGCCCTTGCGCTCGTTTCCCGTGGTCAGAAAAAGCAAGGATTTCTTGGTGTTTGAAAAGCCGTATTTCGTTCGAAGTTCCTGTTTCTGGGCTTTTCCTTGGGTATGGAACCTTCGGATGTCAATAGGAGGGAGCAACACCTTTATCTTGGCCGCATCCACCTTATAAAGCGTTATCAATTCGTCCTTCATCATCTGCGAAGCGGCCAAAATGAGCTTGCTCTTGCGGTAGGCTTTCCGATCGAGGTAGGTATTCAGCAGATCAACAGGTGTCGGTAGCCATCGGCCCAAGGCTTTCAGGTATCCAAGATGGTTTCCGGGGCACAACACAAGATCTTGGTTGGAAGTGCGCCCAAGCGAGAACGAAAGGTCAAAGTTTCCGTTGGGAATGATGCGTTCCAAGGCCTTGTCGAAGAAGTAAAGCCGCAAAGGCTTAGGTACGAGCTTCAGGTCAACCTGTTCTACACGGATATGGGGATGTAGCTTCACTTCGGGATCGATCTTCGATACCACCAAGGTCACCTCGTGGCCCATCTGCCTGAATTCGTTCAGGTAATTGAAAAGTCGGGTCTCCAAACCACCGTTCCGAAGCAAGCGATAATGAATAAGCGCTATCCGCATGCTGCGAATTTAAGCAAGGTATGCGCGCAACTTGGTTTTCTTTCGTAGAATTGAGCGAGCAATTGCCCATGAAAGACCGCTGGCTAATCATTATGAATCCGCAATCTGCCGATGGCCAGGGCGCCATCAGGTGGAAGCCGGTGCATCAGGAGTTCCTGAGGAATAATTTCGACCCTGTAGTGTGGTCTTCTGAGTATAATGGGCACATCGAACAGCTGGTAGAGCGCGCGTGCACCGAAGGCTATCGGAAGATTGCCACCTTTGGTGGAGATGGATCGCTGAATGCGGCTGTCAACGGGTTGATGATCCAGCGTTCGTGCCCTCCAGAGGAAGTGCTACTGGCGCATTACCCCAGTGGCACGGGCAACGACTGGTGCAGGTTCTTCAAGGTTCCCGATAACCCCAAAGCTTGGGTAGATACCATCCATAATAACCTTGTTTTTAAGCATGATCTGGGCCTGATAGAGCTTATCAAGAACGGAAAGCCTGCCAAACACTATTTTGTGAACATTGCAGGGGTGGCTTACGAGTCCATGTGCGCGGTGCTCATCACCGAATCGCGCAAAACCTCCAATCTATTCCAAGGGAAACTGTTCTACGATTTCATTGTGCTCAAAGGGCTGTTCTCGTTCCAAGCGCCAGAGCTCGTTCTCAAGTATAACGGCATCACCAGACAGCAGAAGATGTTCAACATGTGCGTGGCCATATGTCGCAATAACGGTGGGGGAATGATTCCGGCACCTTATGCCGATCCGGCTGATGGTATTTTTGACGTCACAACCTTCGATGATATGTCGAAACTGACCGTTCTTAAAGATTATCCGAAGCTGCGGGCCGGCACCATCTTCAAAAATCCGAAGATCAAAAGTTTCCGTACCGAGAAGATTGAGATAAGCAAAGTAGGAGGAGCTGATTACGTGGAGGCCGATGGCGAATTCGTAGGAATGACACCTGCCACGTTCACCATTCAGAAACAGGCCTTACGTTTTATCATTGGTCAGGTGCCCGAAGCAAAGGAATACCCGTATTAAGGATTCTCTCCGTAATTCAAACAGTTTTAAAGAGGAGTTTTCATTCGCAGCTTACTTTTGCCACATGCTGCTACCAAAGGATAACTCCATTAGATCGCTGCGCAAGCTGTTCCGCGATCATCTTTCTGATATGTACGAGGTGGAAGAGATAGATGCGCTTTGTCGTTATGCCGTACAGGATACCTTGGGTTACGATCCCAATACGGTAGCAGCAGATACCCCAACACTCACAGAGAGTGATCTTAACCGCGTGATCCCTGTCTTGGACAGACTTATTATCGGAGAGCCTTATCAATACATCATTGGCCACGTGCAATTCCTTGGTTGCAAACTGAAGGTAGATACCCGCGTGCTCATTCCACGTCCCGAAACAGAAGAGCTCTGCGAGTTGGTGTTGAATGAGAACAACCGAACAGAACAACTCCATGTCATCGACCTCGGAACAGGCAGCGGTTGCATTCCCATTGCCCTCAAAAGCAAAGCCCCCGCTTGGAAGGTAGACGCGGTAGAAGTGGACGAAGGCGCTCTTGCCCTTGCCAAAGAAAACGCCACCCTCAATAACCTCGAAATAGGCTTCCATCAAGTAGATCTACTATCCACTTACGACTTACCACTTTCTACTTACGACTTAATAGTAAGTAACCCTCCCTACATAGCTCAAAAAGAAGCAGTTGACATATTGGATAACGTACTAGTGCATGAGCCGCATCTCGCACTCTTCATTGCCGATGACGACCCCTTGTTGTTCTATCGGAAGATGCTGGATATCGGGCAGCATTCGCTCGCAAAAGGCGGCAAATTCTACTTCGAATTCAACGAACAGTACGGTGCGGAAATGCAGGAGTTGATGGAGGAAAAAGGTTATTCCGATATTCGAATTATCAAAGACCTAAGCGGAAAGGATCGGTTTGCGGTGTGTACGAGGAGATGATAGATGTCAGATTTCAGACCTCAGATTATGAAGTTGATACATCTGAATTTCCATGAATGCTCGGCAAGCCCCGAGTTCCCCCTTCTAAAGGGGGTGCCGAGGAACGAGGCGGGGGATTTATGATAAGATCAAAGCGCGCATTCCAAAGAAATCCGTTTTTCTTTGCGTCTCCGCGCCTCTGCGTGAAATCATTAATTGTATGAATAAAGAAGAAGCCAAGAACCGCATTGCTGCCCTCAGTGCAGAACTGAACGAGCACAACTACAAGTACTACGTGCTCAGCGAGCCCTCCATTTCAGACTTTGAGTTCGATAAGAAACTGGAAGAACTGATGGCGCTGGAAACGGAGTTCCCAGAGTTTTTGAGTTCAGAAAGCCCAAGCCAACGGGTGGGAGGTACCATTACCAAGGATTTCCCAACGGTGAAGCACCAATACCCGATGATGTCGCTGGGCAACAGCTACAGCAAGGAGGAGATGCAGGAGTTCATGGCGCGTATCACCAAAGCATTGGAACGCGAAGTGGAATATGTCTGCGAACTCAAGTTCGATGGAGTGGCCATTGGCATCCGCTACGTGGATGGTAAGATGACACAGGCCATAACCCGTGGCGATGGCGTGCAGGGCGATGAGATCACGGCCAATATCCGCACCATTCGCAGTCTGCCTTTGCAAGCCAAGGGAAGCACGTATCCGAAGGAGTTTGAAGTGCGAGGAGAGGTTTATTTTCCACGCGACAATTTTGACCGACTGAACCGCGAGCGTGAAGAGATAGGCGAGCCCTTGTATGCCAATCCGCGGAATACGGCATCTGGCACGCTTAAATCGCAAGACAGTGCCGTGGTGGCTTCTCGTGGACTAGATTGCTTCCTGTATGGTGCTATGGCCTCTGAGCGCATTGCAGACACGCACTACGGCAGCCTGATGAAGCTGAAGGAATGGGGTTTCAAGGTCTCGGAGCACATGCGGCTTTGCAAAAGTGCCGATGAGGTCTTTGCCTTTTTGGAAACGTGGGACACGGAGCGCTTCAAGCTAGGCTTCGATATCGATGGCGTGGTCATCAAAGTGAATAGCCTCGATGACCAGGATGAATTGGGCTTTACGGCCAAATCGCCACGCTGGGCCATTGCCTACAAGTTTGCTTCCGAACAAGCCGTCACGCGACTGAATGAAGTGACCTATCAAGTAGGGAGAACAGGTGCCATTACGCCTGTAGCAAACTTAGAACCTGTGCTGTTGGCTGGTACAACCGTCAAGCGGGCTTCCTTGCACAATGCCGACCAGATAGCCAAACTCGACCTGCATCTGGGCGATATGGTGCAGGTGGAGAAAGGAGGGGAGATCATTCCCAAAATTGTGGGCGTTGACCTTACGCAGCGCGCTGCGAATGCAGTGCGCGTGCAATACATTGATACCTGTCCCGAATGCGAAACTGCCTTGGTGCGCAATGAGGACGAAGCCAAGCATTTCTGTCCGAATGAGTTGGGTTGTCCGCCTCAGGTGAAAGGAAAGATGGAGCATTTCATCTCGCGCAAGGCCATGAATGTGGATGGACTGGGAGCAGAGACCGTGCAGCAGTTTTACGATGCTGGCTTAGTTGAAAACGTGGCCGACCTCTACGAACTCACTTACGACCAGATCATTGCCCTCGACCGTATGGCCGATCTGAGTACCAAGAACATCTTGGCAGGATTGGAAGCTTCTAAGCAAGTTCCCTTTCCACGGGTCTTGTTCGGTATTGGAATCCGCTTTGTAGGAGAGACGGTGGCCAAGAAACTCGCCAAGCATTTTAAGAACATCGATGCCTTGATGGCGGCCACGCAAGAAGAGTTGGTAGCAGTAGATGAGATAGGCGACCGCATTGCCGAAAGCGTGCTTCAATTCTTTGCAGACGAACGCAACCGCGCCATTATTGAGCGCCTGCGCCAACATGGACTTCAACTCGAAGTAGAAGAGAGTAACGAATTGACATCAAACGTATTGGAAGGAAAGACCTTTGTGGTTTCGGGTGTGTTCTCTCAATTCTCCCGTGATGAGATAAAAGCAGCCGTAGAGCAACATGGCGGCAAGAACATCAGCTCCATTTCTAAGAAAACAGACTACGTTCTGGCAGGCGATAAGATGGGCCCATCCAAACTCCAAAAGGCCGAAGAACTCGGTGTTCCGATCATCTCGGAAGAGGATTTTTTGGGGATGATTAATCCTTAATCACCCGAATACCCATCTGTCCTTTTTCGGAAGAAATGGATAGGAGGTAAGTACCGCTGTGCAGACCTTTTGGGAAATCAAGCGCTAGCTGATGTTTGCCAGTCTGTTGTTCCTTTTCGCTTAGAAAGGTTTTGATGATTCTTCCTTCCATATCGAACAGCGAAATGCTGAGTTTTTCAGATTCGGTAAGTTCATACTGAAATGTTGCCTGTTCCTGTATCGGGTTCGGATAGAGCAGCGTGTTCGAAACGTTTCTGCTGAATTCGACTATACCGATGTTGAGGTCGGTTAGGATGCGGGCGATGGCAAAATCGCGTTCATATTCCTGTTCAGGATTTCCGGATATTCCACCGACTAGAAGCTTCTGGTCGATTTGGATGGCTCCGCAGGTGACCTGATTATCATCACGAAACGTAAAATCAAATAGTCCATTCGTTCCAAAACTGTTATCGAATGAACCGTTCAAGTTCAATCGAAAAACTTGGTTATAATTGCCCAAGGTTTCTCCAACTCCGATAATCTTTCCATCAGCCTGAACAAGAATTGCTTGAACGGCAGCAAATTCCTCACCAGGGTTGAATTTCAATATTCCATTGTCAGCAAATGTGGAGTCCAATTGCCCGGTTCTCTTAACTTTTATCAAGCAATATCCGGTGCTTTCCTGTGGAGATTCGTAACATCCACCGCCAATTAACATGTCACCGTTTAGAAATACGTGAAGGGATTGCAATCTGTCTATGCCACCTTGAAGATTTGAAGCCTCAGATAGATAGAAGGAAGCCGTTCCATTCGTTCCAAAGCCTGAATCTAAAGAGCCATCTGGAAGTATTCGAGTAACACCAATTTCCCAGTGGTATAAAATGTGGTTTTCGCCAGTGCAAAGGACCCTTCCGAAGAAGTCAGTACCGATGTTGTCAACTGCATGTGCTACGTTGAATATTCCGTTGTTTCCGAAAGAACTATCTACTATTCCATTAGGCATGAATCGGGCAACGAATCCTGTGCCTGTAGCAGTTCCACCTATCAGCAGTTTGCCATCATTTAAAACGAGAACCTTAGTAGGATCGATATATTGAAATCCAAAGTTTTCCGTTGCAATTCCATTATTGCCGAATGTGGAGTCTAAATTACCATTTGAATCAAATTTTGCGATAAGCAAACCATTGTTTAAGTCAGTGGTAAACCGCCCAACGCAAATAATTTCATTTGCGTTGGTAAGAATGCTACTCCTGATAAACGGAATGAGTGGAATACTTGCCAATTCATAACTAGCAACGTTAACAATTCCATTTTCACCGAAACTTGGGTCAAGTTCACCGTTCAGCTGATATCTGCTAATGGCAATGCCACGATACGGGGTTTCACTCCCGAAGGGACTGTAGTATCCCACTGCCACCATTTTTCCATCTGTTTGAACATGAATATTAGCTAAGAAGGCATTGGCTGGTCCTGGAAACGCATCTGTTGTCACAATCCCATTATCCCCAAAGCTTTGGTCCAATGTGCCAGCCACCTGACCCGTGGCGTTCAGGCTGAAAAGAACAGTTAGCGCTGCGTAGAGTATGGATAGATTTTTCATGACCAGTTGTTTTGATTTGGAACAAAGGTCAATCACTCATTTCACAAAGTAAAACCAAAATGTAGCGATTAGTTACAGTTCTAAGCCATTCCCACCACTCGTACCTTAACCAACCATCCAAACCCTTGCAGCACAAAAGGCGATGGATGGCAAGAGTAGGGAGGTAATGGCATGGAGCATATTCCGAAAAACGGTGTCTTCCGAAATCGTAAGCGAGTCTGGAAAAATGAAAAGGGAAGATGGAAAAACGAAAAGGGAAGATGGAAAAATGAAAAGAGAAGATGGAAAAATGAAAAAGGGAGATGGAAAAACGAAAAGGGAAGATGGAAAAACGAAAAGGGAAGATGGAAAAATGAAAAGGGAAGATGGAAAAACGAAAACGGAAGATGGAAAAATGAAAAAGGGAGATGGAAAAACGTTAACCGAGAAAGGAAAAATAAAAAAGCAAGACCCCTGCCAGCGCAAGTGTTCCGTAGGGTCATTTGTGCTGGTCCTCATTCAGGCTTGTGTTCTCATCCGTTAACCAACCACCCAAACCCTAGCAGCACAAAAGGCCATGGATGGCATGAGTAGGGCAGCAGTGGCCTGTTTGGATGCTGAAAGGCTTGTGATGCGGACTGTAGAGCAGCAAAGCAGTTCTGGAAGGAAGTCAGCTTAGTTTGGAAACAAACAGTCTCTCCGTGGAGACAAACAGTCTTCCCAAGGAAACAAACAGTCTCTCCGTGGAGACAAACAGTCTTCCCAAGGAAACAAACAGTCTCTCCGTGGAGACAAACAGTCTTTCCATGGAAACAAACAGTCACTCCATGGAGACAAACTAACTTAGAAAGGAACTAGGCAACGAAGTCCGCGAGACCTTAAAAGAAGACAGCGGAAGACTAAAAGAAACCAAACTGATTCGGAAAGGGCTGTTCAACGAACGGTATGAGCAGTGAGGGGAGTTTGGTGTTCTTGTTGTCGAATAAGAAGGGATTAGAAATAAGGCCTTCAAGATTCGTAGAACATGGAAGGCCATAGGAAAGTTATGGCCCTACTAAAATCAGTTTTCCTAAAAAGGAGTGTGTTCCTTCTTGTTCAAGGTAAATCAAGAACATTCCATGGTTCAGGCCACTTGCTGGAACGTTTATTATTCCGTTACTCAATTGATTGTTCTGATAAACCATTCTGCCAATGACGTCTGTAACTACCAAGCTGGAGTTTGGTGCTGGAATGGATGCAAATTGAACAACAAAATCTCCCTTGGACGGATTAGGATAGATGCTGGCAAAATTCTGTTCACCTTCTTGAATACCTGTCTGTTCGAGCACGAATTCGGTAGAACTTACCTTACAATCTTCGAAGTAAAAAGCATCAATACTATAAACGCCATCCAATATGGGTTCGAACGTAATTCCGTTGGCATTAGGTATTGGATTACCATTTAGGAACCATTGCTGGCTTTCTGGAAGAAGAAAAGGTGAACGTAATCGTTCTCCGCTCCACACAATATCCTGTGGAGTAAGCTCGTAGCAATCCACTTTATTGGATGTGATATTTGTAATGATGGGAGGGTTATTGTCGAAAATGATGTGCGCTTCATTCAATATCAATGTGCCCGGATAGAGGTTGGAATCCGCTTTTATCCGGTATCGGATATAACCCTGACTTGCAGCGTAGTCTGCTCCGCTATCTGGCAACATGATATTGTCAAACCTGAAAACGGCATCCCTATCAGGCTCAACACTCACTTGCACATGGTGCGACCAAGAAATAGGAGTAAGGCTGGTTCTGTCAAGATAGCTGGATAGTGGGTCGCGAATGACCACATTGGTTGCTGCAGCATTTCCTGTATTCTGAAAACGAACGGTATATTCCAGCCATTGACCATCCTCAATCAATCCATCAGGTCCAATTCCTGTCGATTCACTTTTATCGTTGGGGTCGTAGGCGCAACTGAGAATATCTGCGCTTTCTTCATGTAATTCCAGTCCGGAAACATCTTGGTATGTTGCCTGACTGAAAATCACATCTCCTATATGATCGGTACCAGGCAATTCAACCTCAATCTGCCATTGCTTAAGGTCGTAGTAATAGAGGCTGTCGAGGGTGAAGTAAATGTGGTTGCCTACAATGGAGTCTGCATCGCATACAATGCTTTGTGCGTCAATTATTGGGTCAATAATAAGTTCCAATGCTCCCGAAAGAATGGTGTTGCCCGTATTCTGAACAGATACCCACATGTACCCAGGGCTGTTGCAGAGCCCTGCCAGTTCCACGATCTCGATATTTCCATGGGGTTGAACTCCAACTGGCACAACGCCAAAATCAATGTCTGACGCAAGCATATTGCTGCTATCCAAGGTAACCGTGTAGCTGGCATTGGGGCTAGAAAGCGACCAAAGATTGGTATCAAAATCAGGAGCAACCGTATACGTGCCAGTCCCGGTAATGGCATTATAGATTCCGGCTGCATTGGCATAAAAAACAGATTGCGCAGGAGAAATGTCGACACCAATGAAAGGAAAGGGGAGGTCGGTACTGTCCAATGTACCATCAGCATCCGTATCTACAAACAGATTTCCTGTGATGCGGTAACTTCCCCAGAACAGGTTTTCTAGGAAATAGATGCCACCCGCTCCCATGGCCGGTCCTTGATCTGAGAGAAATACATCCAAGTCGCCATCAAAATCGCGGTCATGTGATTTGAGGTCAAGCGTATTATATACTACATAAGATAAGGGCGCTTGAAGATAGGGTTCCGTATACGGTTGAAAGAAAGGCTGTTGAAAGGATAGATTTCCATCGTTCTTGTACCAGAACAGTCCCGAATTACCGTCATTGGTTACAGAATGAGAAAAGCAAACGATGTCCGTTAGACCGTCATTGTCCACATCCATAGGATGAGAAACAAATGGTTTCAATGAATTGTCTTGATCGATGACATGTTTCACATAATCCCCATAGTCATTTTCAAAAATGGCGACCATGTTTTGATTTGATTGGCTGTAGGTTATCAGGATATCGTTGTCTCCATCCAGATCAAAATCAGCATAGGATATTTGGTTATTGTACCATATAGAACCATCCTCTATAAACGTTCTCTCAAAGATTCCATTTCCATCATTCTTCAGTACTAAGATTCCCGAAGGGATGATGTCGGGAACTGCTTCTCCGCGCATGCATACGGCCATGTCCATATCACCATCATTTTCCATGTCAAAAGTGATTGCTCGGGCCGCTATACCAAAATAAGATGAGCCAACAGTTTCTGGCTCATATCCGTTACCATTGTTTCTGTATAAGATAACCTCGCCATTCATATCTTGAATTGGAACTCGGATGATATCCATATCACCATCGTTATCAAAATCTTCCATGGCAGCAACATAAGCCATGTCAAAGGTGTCCTCTAAAAGAAGTTCTGGCTCAGCGAATGCACCTTCAGCATTGATGGAATTAAAGAATTGATTTCGATGCCAGTTATAGTACGAGATATCTGGTAGACCGTCAAAATTGTAGTCAACCAATTGAAAAGGTTCAGGGTTTCCTGCTTTGTAGTCAACCATAGTAACCTGTGTAGCATATTCTCCATTACCCAAATATGGAAGTACTTCTATAGCACTAATGCAAGGATGCTTTGATGAGGCCACAATATCCTTAAAGCCATCTCTGTTCATGTCAATGAGTTCAAACTCGCAATAACTGGGTGTGTTCAAACAAATGGCATCCTCCCAATTGTGTGTTGTGCCATTTCCAAAAACTACGACAGGGCCCATGGGATACAGCATGTCTAATATACTGTCTCCGTTAAAATCAGCGAATTTGACTGGACTACCCCACCCTCCGTATGCGAAAAGTGTATCTGGCTCCAGATTGGACAGGCTGTCCAAATAGTAAATCATAGTTGGAGACTCTACATTCAGAATTTCAGGTTCGCCCTGTCCGTCAACGTTAGCAATAGATAATGCATGAAAGCCCCAGTTTTCAATTTGAGCAAGGTGATGGATGTCGATAAATGTCCCAAATCCATCATTTTCCATCCACAACATAAGGGTAAAGCCATTTTCATTTTTTTTTATCAGAAGATCAATGTCTCCATCGAGGTCTAGGTCGCTAGCTCCGCTAATTTCAGCAATTCCCGAACCTAAAATCACTTCATGAAAGCTTGTTCCATCTCCTTCGTTGACCAAGTATTTCCATGTATACGAAGAGGTGATGAACAGTTCGGGAAGCGAATCTCCGGTAACATCTACTGCCATGGTGAAATTCCAGTCTTCAATGGGTAAATGAATTACGGGTCCGAATTGACCACTTCCAAGGTTTCTATACCAATAGCCATCGCGTTGTAGCAAGATGTCCTGCAATCCATCATTGTCCATGTCGATGCATGAAATATTGCTCATTTGGTTGGTGCCTGCTGGAGTAGGTAGCACAACTTCCGAAAAAGTGGTCTGACCTTGATTGAAAAGGATTCTATTTGAAGAGTTGCTGTTTGTTCCCCTGCCTATTACGATGTCAAGCAGACCATCTCCATTCAAGTCACTTATGGCAATGCTTTTTTCATCTCTCATGGTGCTTGCCAGTAAGTGATGGTCTGGAAAATTGCCTGTGCCGTCATTTTCAAACCACATGATAGCTCCGTCTATCATAGAGGTACTGATTATGTCAATATCACCGTCATTATCAATGTCTACAGGCTCAGCATCCGTTATCCTCCTAGCAATAGGCGATATCTTTTCAAATGGTGCAAATTGCCCCCAAGCAGAGAAACAGCTGCAGACCATAACAAGAATGACTAAGTACGATTTCATGACCTTAGGAATTTGAAGTTCATGTCAAATATCTAGCTTCTATCTCACAATGTAAAACCAAATAAGGTGGATAAATTACGGTTCTACCGTATCTAAACAATTGCCTATCTAAACTCCAAAGGGCCGAAGAACTCGGTGTTCCAATCATCTCGGAGGAGGATGTTGCAGGGGATGATTACAAATTAGAATTGGAGTCTGAGTAAGTTGGTCTGTTGTCGTTTTGCTGCCGTTTGATCAAGAACTTTTCTTTGCGGCTCTTCAATTCGAGGAAAATAGCTTCAATAAGTCGATAAATAAATAAGCTGGAAACGAGCAATACGAGCAAATTCCAATACCACTCCCAAGGTTCTTTGTTTAATTCCAAGACAAAGAGTTGCTCATCAAAATCAAACTCACGATCGCTCAACATAAGTTTAAGGTTTTCATTAACGGTGGTCCAAAAAGGCTTCAATAAACCAATAATTACCTCATCCGAATCCATCAACATCTTGTTCTCCGATTCTACGATCACAACGGCATGCTTAGATGATGTGGTATCTTGTAAGGTGACCACATATAAGAACGTTTCCAAATTGCCATCATCATCATAATTTGCTAGTCCTGTGTCCCAAATGATTCCATCAGTGAGTTCAATTTGCCTCTTTGTCCCAGCTCCTTTTGTGTATAATTCTTCAATCGATAGCACATGCAAACCGTTGCCAAGCGTATTTACAATTAGCCCGTAGAGACCAAATTGAAAGCCAAACGCAGCTACACCAATGGCGATGATCAGATAGAATCCATTTCGAAAAAAGTCAATTATCCCCATGATGGAGTAAGAATAACAAAATCCAATTATTCAGCAAAGTATTTTCGAATTAATAGCAATCGTAATAAACTACGTACTGCTTGGCAATAAGATGACCATTCCAAACTTCAAAAGGCCGAGGAACTCGCTGTTCCGTACTTGGCGATGATGGCCATTTGACCTGCATGGTCTGCCGTATGTGATACAATTCGTCCGAATGCTTCTGCTTTCGTCCTGGTGCCAAATTCTTTGGTAGTGATGCTTGTTTCCCAGTCTTCATCTGTTTGCGTCTACACAATGGCTGTCAATTTCTCAAATGAGTCGGAAACGTAACTTGTCAGTTCTTCCAAATTGGTCCATTCGCCTGTGTCGTGCTGAGCGATCACCGTTTTGGCAACCACCTTTGCATGCGTATCTCCAAATACATTTTTGGCTAAGAGGAGTTCCACCTCTCCAATGTGCCTAATGAGGAACCCGACCGAGTTAGGCGATGGGGCCAATTTCTTCTGAAGATCAGCGCTGCTAAGCAACGCCATCTGCTTGGAAAATCGGGTTCTTGCTTCCATCCACATTTCTAATAAGACTGGAGTTCTTGAGTTCATTGTAGTGCTTTTGTGGTAAGGTGGCCTTAAATCCCTGTCGAAGGGAAGAATGGTGCTTGGCCTAACAGGACTTTATCATCCGTTCTACCGCATGGTCTTTCCCGCAAGGCAACTCACTCACCTTGTCATCGTTGCTTAATGCATGAAACGAATTCACCTCTTTTTGGGCCTCTTGGCGGCTTTCCAATTCGCAATGCAGCCCCTTGCTGCTACCAACTATTATGTATGCGATTGCGCCACGGGTGCAGACCCGAATTGCATAGCAGGAAATGATGCGAATAATGGAACAAGCCCAAGCACCGCTTGGCAATCAACCAGCAAGGTCAATGTAGTTGTAAATACCTTACAAGCAGGCGACCAGATTCTCTTTGCCAAAGGAGGCGCATGGGTGGATGCCAAAATTGGTAACGTTTATAATTTCAATTCAACGGCTGCCAATCCCATTGTGTTTGATAGCTATGACCCAACGTGGGGAGGCACAGCCAAACCCATACTGACCGAAGCACGCTCTGCAACCAATCTGTTCAATTTTACGGATGGAGGCAATGCGGACCATGACGAGGGTTATCTCGTCCAGAATTTAGACCTGCGTGGGGGCGGAACGGGCCAGTGGGGCCTGTTTGCCTACAACGATGCCGACCACATCACGCTGCATAACCTCGATTTCTCTGATTTCGAGATCGGAGTACATTCGGGTGGGGCCAATACGGCCAATCCGGGTGCCGACTATCAGAACCAAGGCATGTCGCTTACCAGTTGCACCATCATGAACTGCTCGGCACAAGGTTTTTTGGGCGGGGGAGATGAGCTGCTTATTGCCGACAACTACTTTGAGAACAATGGTTTCGGATTAGCAGTTTACAACCACAACATCTATTTCAGTAGTGGAAACAACGTCATTATCAGAAACAACGAATTGTATCGTGCAACCATTGTAAATGGCTTGGCAGATGGCGTATCGCTGGTGGTGCACGGACATCACGATAACCTGCTCATAGAAGGAAACTACGTGCATGAGGACGTTGGTCAGGTAACGGGTAATGCTTGGGGAATAGCCATAGACCCTGGTTATGCTGCGGCAGAGTATTTCACCAATCTGGTCATTCGCAACAACCTCGTTGTGAATATGTATAACGTGGGCATTGGTGTGGCTTCTGCTCCTGGTGCCATCATTGAGAACAATGTCATCATCAACGAATCTGCCGCTGGCATCAGAGCCATCGCTGTACCAGACAGAGTGCGAGGTGTGGAAGACATGGCCATGAGCGATGTCACCGTCAGAAACAATTCCGTCTATCTGCGTGGTGCAGGTACTCAAACCACAGGAATTGCTGTAGGTGGCGAAGGCACGGGATATGTGGTGGTAAGCAACCTTGTTTCGATGGATAATGGAAATGGTTTCGCCATGGATCTGGCAGATGGAGCATACGTTGCCGTTGATTACAACATGATGGAGCAGCAGGGGAGTGCAACATGGGGCGCTGGTAGTTCCTTGGCAGCTTGGAATTCTTCCCGTGGTTTCGATCAGCATTCATTGACGGGAAATCCGCTGTTCACAGCACCAGGGGCACCCAATTTCAACCTTCTTCCGTTAGCTGGTTCTCCCGTTGTGGATGCTGGCCACCCTACGCTAAGCGCAACAACAGACTATGCAGCTGCCAATCGTGTGGGCATTTCGGATATAGGCGCTTTCGAAGTGGCATCTGTTCCTACAGGAATAGCGGCAGATACCAAAGCAGATGGAATCCTTGTATATCCCAATCCTGCGCAAGACAGACTGAACGTTCAAGTGGCAGACGAGCAGATTGCCATCTACCTATACGATTCAGCGGGTAAACGCGTCTATGAAAACCATTCGCTTGGAATTCAAACAACCACCATTGAAACCGCCCACTTACCGCGTGGACTATATCTGTTGGTGCAACAATCAAAGGAAATAACGAGAAGCAAAAAGGTGGTGTTGAATTGAGGAAGACTATACGCTTAGGCTGCAATCTTCGCTTAAAACCGCTTCATGATGATTACTCCGCCATTCGATAAGATGGCCCTATCGAAACTCCAAAAGGCTGAAGAACTCGGTATTCCGATCGGTTCAGAGTAGGATTTTCTGTCGGTGATCTAGTAGCGGCTTAGAGCACTACGATCTTTGAATTGACCGTGAGCTGATTTTCGCTGGTAATCTGAACGTAGTATACACCTGCGTTCTCTAGGTCAATTTCCATTTCGCGTTGCAAGGCCTTTCTTGAAATAACCACTTGCCCGAGAGCATTGAAGACAGTTAGCATTCCTGAGGCGCCATGGTTGTTCTTTATATGAACGAGACCGTTACTTGGGTTAGGGTAGATGCTCCATTTCGTTGCAATGGTGGCTTCGCTTATTCCAGCTGGTTCGCATGGCGGGTTACCTACGCCAGTAGGCGCAAGTGAGAGTGCGTAATTGTATAATTCATCTACCACATACAGATTGTCGCCCTCTCCGTTGGAAAGCACTACAATGCCGATATCGGTTGTTGGGTCTATGTAAATGTCTGTAGAAACACCGCTCTCTCCACCATTATGCCCCCAAACGATTGTTGTTCCTCCACCAGTCAAAAAGACCTCTTCTGTATACCAATTAAGCCCTTGGCTTGGTTCGAGAGAAGGAATCTGTTGTGAGAGCATTTCGCTGACCGAACTGCCCGAAAGCAATGCTTGACTGTGAAAAGAACCACCTTGCAAATAGGTGATGAGAAAGTTTGCGAGGTCTAGCACGTTCGACCTCAACTGTCCATCCGGATAATCTGCAAATCCGTAATGCGCGTAGGGCACGTACTGGTTGCCATTCCATTGATAGGGACGCGCTACCTTGGAAGAATCGAAGTCGGCAAAGTACCACGATGTATGCTGCATGCAAATGGTATTGAATATGTGCTGGTTGCAATACTCGCTGAAATCCATTCCGGATGCAGACTCTACAATATATCCTGCAAGTGCTGTGGCTAGGTTGCTGTAAGCGTAGGCTGTTCCTGGAGCATTGTTGTTGAAATTTTCGGTTGCGCTGTAATCGCTTCCCGAAGGGGAAAAATACTGCTCAATCAGTTCAGATAGTGTAATGGTCGGGTCGCCAAGGCTGTAATACGTATCCAACACAGGGTCATTGTCTGCAATGGAAGAGCTGTGCGTCATTAGCATTCTGGTGGTAATGCTGTCGCTTTCAAAATTCGGTACATCAATATCGAATGGTAGGTAATTGTTGATGTCCAGATCGAGATCGATCACACCGCTCTGGTGCAATTGCATCAAAGCAGTGCCTGTAAATACCTTCGATACGGAGGCAAGCATGAAAACGGTAGAA
Organism: Flavobacteriales bacterium; assembly: GCA_021739695.1. Classification (NCBI taxonomy): domain Bacteria; kingdom Pseudomonadati; phylum Bacteroidota; class Flavobacteriia; order Flavobacteriales; species Flavobacteriales bacterium. Next base: position 67,693 of record JAIPBM010000020.1, read on the forward strand.
TCGGCCACAGGAACAGCATTCTCAACATCGGCAAAACCATAAGATTCAACCCAAACGATTTCACCGCCTTTCACAATTAGCGTTGACATGCCCGGAGCATTTTCTGACTGCATCTCACTCAGAATAAAATCATCGACAGATGCACTTGGGTTTGGATTCTGTGCATTCGCGCTGATCTGAATAAAACACGCTACGGCTAAAATTGGGAAGCTCTTCATAGAGGTAAACTTACGAAGCGGTTTATTAGCGCTCCCTAAATTTCTGAAGAGGAGGTTGCTGGGGATGATCATATGAATCGCATAGGTCTTATCCCTTGACCAGTGCATCCAACTACTTCAGTAATCCGTTTCTGTCGGGTCTCTTCGCGTTTGGCCATCACAATCCAATGCAGCATGCGTTTACGCACGGAGCGACTTAGGCTCATAAAGAACTTCTTTGAACCTGGATACTTCTCGAAAGCCGCTTCCAGATCATCTGGAATGGTGACTTCTTCCACTTCATCCAAAATGCTCCACGAACCGTTCTGTTTGGCAATTTCGATGCAAGCAATGCCTGCCTTGGTCATTCGCCCTGCTTCAATCAGCTGTTCCACCTTTTCTTTATTCACCTTAGACCAGGTGCTGCTTGGTTTCCGTCTGCCGAAATACTGCATGAATCGTTCATCATCTACAGAACGCCTTGTGCTGTCTATCCATCCAAAACAGAGAGCTTCGTCTACCGCGTCACTCCATGAGATGGTAGGCTTTTTCGCCTTCATCTTGAAGCAAACAAGCCAAATGGATTGCTTCTTATCGTGGTTTTCTTGCAGCCATTCGCGCCAATGTTGGCCGCTGATGGGGTAGAAGGTTTCTTGTTCGCTCATGCAGACAAATTAAGGCTTTGAACCTGATTAAGTAGTAGAACAATAATTGGAATGATCTCGAAGAAAAAGAGAGGCAAATAGAAAGGTCCATCACACCAATCGCTCAAGCATTCCTTTACGTTTGACGATGTTCTTGTAGTCCCATTGAATGTTCCGTGATTTTCCGAGCCAACGCTGTAGGTCAGTTCTATCTACCTGCTTTATTTCGGTATAAACGATTGACGCGTCTTTGAATTTACCACTGCCGGGTTTGAGTTGTTCTTCCTCAAAATCGATACCACTCCAGAACATGAGTCTGATTCCAGCTTTCGATTTACTATATCCGACTATGGGATTGCCATTTAGAAACCACACGGGATGGGCATGCCAGATCTTACTCACAGCCTCTGGCAAATATTCGCTTACCACTTGTTCCAATAGGTCGCAAACGGTCTTGTCGGTTGTCGAAAGAGAATCGTTGTAAGATCGTATGTCTATATTCATCCGAATACTTCGAAAGCAACGAATATCTGAATTCTTACAACAATGCTAGTGCCTCGGTTAATAGCAAATGATGCGCTTCGTCCAATCCGATCGTTCCATCAGGCAGCGTCAACTCATTCCTGTAAAGTGGCAGTTCGGCAACCAACTTGGCATTGCAGGCCCGCAATGATTGCAACAGCGAGATCATGGCATATTCGCCACGTGGTGGAGCAGGAGAGAACGTGATCGGAAGCACCGGTTTCTCCGAAATTTCGCCCGATGTGGTTACCCATTCAATGGCATTCTTCAGTACGGCTGGGATATTGTGTACATATTCGGGAGTACAGATGATCACCGCGTCTGCTTCTCCGATTGCTTCTCGAAATAATTGCACCTTTTCGGGAATACCTGCATGTTCCAATTCGGGTGTGTAAAGCGGCAATTCCCAGAGTTCTTCCAACACCTGAATGCTGTAGGAATGTGCAAATGTTGTGCTGATGACTTGTAGCAATTGTGCATTGGAACCGCCAGGACTGGCAGAACCGCTGATGGCGAGAATGGTTTTCATTGCTCGAAAGTTAGCGTCTTTTTTTACCTGACGAAGACCTTATCCAGACGACTATTGAAACCGATAAACTGCGAACAGTATGGAATAGATGATCAGATACAAGCGGTAATTGTTTCGGGTCTTCTTAAAGTCGGGATGATCCATCGTTAAGAAACCCAACAGCGCTTTCGTTTCTTTTACGAAATAGGGCTTGATGTTGATGGTCCAATCGTCTGTTTCGTGAACCATCTTGCGGAATCGGCTACGGAATACGCCCAAAGGCATGCCCCAAGCGAAGAAAAGAATGAGCCAGATGTTATCACGTAAAAAGTCCATTGAGGATACAAACCCCAATGGACTTCAATTGTTCTGACCAACGGTTTATTACGATAATGCTTCGCAGATCAATAGGTCAACCTGCTTGTAAGCTTCTGAGCGGAGTTGGTTCAGCGAATTGAATTCCTCGCCAGCAAGCATATTCTTAATAGCCTGTGCACTCGGAAATTCGAAGACGGCCGATGCTTTAATGCCGCTGCTACCCATCACTTGTTCTACGGTCTTGTATCTGCCTATTCCTTTGCCTCCCGCGTTCATAAAAATCGGAATGATCTTAGACAGGTACAATTGAAATCCCGTCATGTTTTCTGGGTTGGGAATGGTGTTGATCAGTAGGTATGTTTTTGATTCTTCCATGAGGGGTGTTTTTAAGGGTTAAGAGCTACTTGGAAACGTGTCTTATTTCTTATTCGTATTCACACCAACCCAAACGTAAACGGGGTCTGAACCGAGAATGGCCGGTATCATCAGTACACCGCCAACTGCTCCCCACCAACTAGCGAAATAAATTCCTGCTCCGATAATGCTCAGACCAACAACGGTTCTGATTACTCTGTCTGCTGTTCCTACGTTCTTATTCATAGTGTTTGTGTTTTAAAGTTTTATTGAATGGTTTTGCTGATTTTCCGCACCGCGTGGGTTGGGAGTTTTGTTTTGCCAGTTATGGCTTGGCCCGTTTCTATGTGAAGTTTGTAGCCAGATAAGATGGATGTCCAGAGATAGGCGAACACGCCACTCATCATTAGGCGGTTCATTATTCCAAAGAACCCGTTGCTCATAGAATAGTTGAGCGTAGATCGCAAGACCGTACTGTGCGAACCTGTTCTGGTAAAATCGAATGTTCCTCCCATGGTTGCTAGATCAGGCATGCCCTTGATCACCACGGCTTCCAGTTCCATGAAAACGCCCTCTTCCCAAGCTATCACACGTTCGTCCAAGGTGGCCCCTGGCATGATGGACATTTCCATATGTCGCTGAGCTCCCATTCCGTGTGTTACTTCCGAAACGAGGGTTGAGCGACTAACGGTTGACGCACTTAAATAGATGTTTTCCACTTTGGCAAATGCCGCCCAAACTTCTTCAATCGGTTTCTTGATCTCTAATTCGAGTGTGATCTCTGTAGGGGTTTTACCGACTTGCTTGATACGCGGGGTTGAGTGTCTCATGGTTCTGAAATTTGATGGTACAAATCTCCAGAACAAGAAGTCGGAATACTTCGTAAATCAGGTCAGAAACTACGCAGTTTGGGCCAAACGATATTCGGTGGGAGATTTTCCGACAACGGATTTGAAACTGCGGTTGAAAGTGGAGACGGTTTCGAATCCTACATCGTAAGCCACATCAGAAACACGATTGCTCTTTATCTGCAAAAGGTTAGATGCTTTTTCAATCTTTTTCAGGGCAATGTAGGTCTTCGGACTTTCGCCATAAACCTCCTTGAATTTCCGTTTGAAGGATGAAGTGCTCATGTGGCAAAGTTTCGCCAATTCATCTACCGATAGACTGGAATAGAGGTTGGATTGAACCACGGTTTTGAACTCCACATGGTTCGGTTTGAACATGGCCGCTAGAAAATCGATGGACGAGGGTGCGTTGGATCTTTTGGCCAACAGAAGCACAAACTCCTTCAATTTGTTTCGAAGCATGGCCTCATCTGCTAGTTCAGGATTGTCTATAAGGATGGCAATACTCTGTCTGAAAGCGTCAAGTAATGCGTCTATCTGAACTTGTTTCAGGTTAAAATTGACACGAAAGGCCGGTAGGCTGAAGTCGGCTTCAAACAGCTCTTCCATAATAGACGGATGAAGAAGAACTCCGATCACGTCCACACCATCACCAAGCTGGCGTTGCTTGCGCGAAACTTCATAGAAAAAGTTGATGCACTTGGCCAAAAGCCCTTGCTGCTGGTCAATCTCCAGTAGTTGATCTTGCGCTCGAATCGAAAGCCGTCCTTCGTTCACAAAGATGAAACAGGCTTCCTCGGTAGCATATTCTTTTGCTTCTCTATTGAAATTAGGTTTGGTTACCCTTCCAAATACAGGAAGTCCCTTGTACATCAAAAACCTTTCGCTGACTTCCATGATCTGATGAAGAACGCAATAATTATGGTTCAGAAATCAACTCCATCCATTACTGAATGTCATTGCACGATCACCCTGCGTGTTTCGTTCACGTTTTCGCCCAATATCCTAACGAAATACATGCCTGAAGCTTCTTCATTCAGTTGAAACTGGCCTTCGTAAAAGCGATTTACATTCACAGTTCTTTCGCTCACTACCTGACCAATTGAATTGAGTAGCAGAATACGGAATTCGCCATTCATGCCGTCCATTTCCAAGGTGAATTGACCTTGATTCGGATTTGGGTAAACATTAATTCCCAATGGAGATTGTGCCTGTTGAACGTTGGCCAAAACCCCAACAGAAAAGCCATGGGTGATCTGACCTCCGAATTCAGATTCGAAGTATTTGTAGTAGCCACCTCCGTTCTCCTTCAGTCGGCAATATCCTGAACCTTGAGCAGTATAAGCCCAATAGGAAAGTCCGTCATCTTCCGAATCATAGAGGTTGAAAGTGTAGCAGCCTGGTGCCAGATCCAAGGTATCATTGTAGAGCGTGTTTGCGTCTGAATTGCTTCGTTCGGCAACCACATTTCCGTTGATGTCTACAACCTGCCAGTAATTCTCCGAAGGGAAATTGTTGGTCTTGTAGCGTACGATCAGATTGCCTTCATACACATCAGGCATGTCGAAAGTAGAGGTGTAGCTGTCGTTGCCAGCGTATTGGTCAGTCCCTCCATTTGGCGCACTAACCGTCACAATGAATTTGCCCGAAGTGCCGTAAAGCCAAAAACTTCCTTCATCGATCGGCAAGGTCACCTCCTCTTTTTGCATGAAGGCCAGGTTTCCTGTCCAATTGTATGTGGCAGGCTGACCGCCTTCTACTTTGTAGGTAATGGTTAGGCTTGTGAGGGTGGTTTCGCCAGCGTTTCTGATAATGATCTTGGCATCATCGCAATACGGATTGGTACGCGAATAATATTCCCAGTTGTTGGGAGAAAGCACATCGTAAACCTCTGCATCCAAGCTATGATTGGCAGCGCCATATTGCATCAGATGCATGGCGATCACGTAGTTTCCACCTGCCATACCTGGGTTGTTTGCAGGAACAGGCGTGATGGCGTAATCGAGGTTGACCGAAGAACCAGAAACACGGTCAGTGATCATGAATTCGTTGTCCTTGACCACATCGCCAGGACACCAACCTTCGCGCGCGCCTGGCCACGTTCCACCTTGCGGATAGATCGGATTCTGAGCACAATCGTGCGTTTGCCAAATGTGCCACGATGCCGCTTGCGAACCATTTACTCTCAGTGTGTGGGTATTATCCTTCCATTCGCAGCAATGTGGATAGGCACCACCTGCATTGCTTGTGTTGTGTCCATGACCTGTAAGACGTGTCTTCAATTTAAAGTGTTCGGCATTTGCCTGAATTGCCACATCTGTTGGCGCGAGGGATATATCATCATCCAAATTGCCGTACGAGAAAGAGCCAGATTGCCCCCACGGACGGCTCATTTCAACCACGTCCGCCATCGGTGTTCCAGAAATCATGGCAAAACGGACATCGATCAATTCCTGCTGGTTTCCGTTCTCAATGTCAACTGAATCGTGCAGTAAATGAGCATAATCAGTTACATCATAAACCCATGTAAACCCTTGCGGACCAAGGCTTAGGTTGATGCCATAAGGTGTGATGAATCGGGCAATTTCGTAGCGGTCAATCACTTCAAATGGCTCGGAATAATACCAAAGCGTGTCGTTGTAAGAAACCATGTCGTTCACAATCTCAGCGGTGTCGATGTTTCCATCGGCATGCCATGTGTAGGTTTCGCCCGCGTAGCCCAAGGTGGTGCCAAGAGGTTGAATGCCATTGCCTTGCACTTCAAATTCTGTGATAGTGATTGGAACAACTGGAACCGAAGTGCTGACCACAGCAGAATCCAAGTGTGTGGTGTAATCGCCCTGTGCGAATTTCACCAACGGTCGGTCGGATGTCAATGTTGTATTCAATCCGTAGGCATCCCACGATTTAGCTACCACTGCTGGCGCGCCCAATAGCAAAGGGTCTTGACCGTTTCCTGATTGATCTGTCAACTGATAATCTGGCTGGTCGAAATCGTAATAAGCCAGTAAGTTGGCATAGTTCGGATGGTTGTTGTCAACTCGCTTATTCATCCATTCGGCAATGGTGGCTTCGTCCAATTCAACGTTCCAAACTCTGAATTCGTCCATCATTCCGTTGTGCGAATTGGAAGAAGAAAATCCTCGCCCTACAAAGAATCTATCAATCTCTCCAATTGAAAGGTTCAGATCTGTGCCAGAATGCCATAGCGTTCCATTCTTGTAGATCTTCATGCTGCCAGTAGCTGCATTCTTGGTAAAAGCCCAATGCGCCCAATTACCTTCATATTCCACCGCTGCGGCAGGTTTAAAAATGCGGTCGTATCCGCTTCCTTCGCCTGCATCCCAGTAGATGTTGCCGTTGCTCCAAGGTAGATGAACGTTCAGTACACGCTGACCAGAAGTGTTCACCGCTTCGAAAGCATAGGAATCGGCAGGCTGCACATCCGCATTTCCGAAAGACCAGAACGACACCGTTACTTCATCGCCAAAATCGGTTCCGCCCAAAGGTATTTCCATGTATTTGGAAGGTTCAAAAACAATGGCATTATCTAGGCCTGAAGCGTACACGCCCGAAGTGTCATCGGTGGTATGAAATCCCGTTTGGTTCGATCCGCCCGTGCCATCAGCATAATAAGCAAACTCTATCAGGATATTCGAAGTTCCATCCCATGTAAACGGGGTAAGGAAGTCGAAATAATAAGGACTCGCTCCAAAATTGAATGGGGTTGTTTGATCGTACACCACGGTCATTCCTAATTCGAAACCGGTAGGAACGGCAGTTGAGGTATTCTTCATGGAAATGGTGAGTCTGCCAAGGTCTGCCCATTGGCTGGTAAGCTCAATTCGCAATCGGTGGATGTCTCCGGCACTCATACCGGCAGTTGTCAGCTCGGCTGCTGTCCATAGAAACTGCGAACGAGCACGGTTGTAGCCCGCAAACGGACGCGTGTTGGTGCCGTCCATTTGGTCATAGACGTAAAGTGTTTCCGAATTCACAGCATCGATAGTAGTGGAATATTCGTAAGATTCAACGGTGTTGAACTGTGGCGTTGTGGTGTACCACAGCGAGTCGAGGTTCTGACCGCCATACAGATAATGCGGATGGTTCTGTAGATTGCTGTCGAGTATTCCTGTATGATCATATACATGCGAATAGGTGAGGTAATCCCATTCGCCACAGGCATAGCCATCCTGCGTGGTGGCTGCATCGCATTTCAGCGTGTAGTACATCAGGATCTTGCGGTATTCTTGCGATGCTTCTGGAAACTGATACCAGTCTCTTCGTTTGGTTATGTCGGTAAAATCGAGGGTCTGCACCCAAGTCGTGTCTTGCTGTGCCTGAACTGAATTGAATAGAAAAAGGGCGCAGACAGCGAGTAGAAATTGTCTCATACGTAGTTTGATTGAGCGATAAAGATAAGGGTACGGACTATAAGTGGCTCGTAGCTGTAAAGACAGTTTTGCCGAGTTAAAGCACGAACAGCATCTGAATGAATCCGGCTAAGGCGCCAAGCACGGCTCCTACAACGATAAGCGTGAATTCATCCTCTTTAAAAATGGGATGGAGCACGTCTTCGAAGTCCAATTTAGATAGCGATTTGAGTTTGTGCTCAATGGTAGTTCCGATCTGTAATTGCCTATCGGCATAATCAAACATTCCCGAAATGGAAGCAGGAAGCGCTTCTACCACCATTTCGCTGGCCAGGTGCTTTATCCGCTCGTATTTTCTGCTTCCTACTGCAAATTGGAGCAAGGTTCTTCGTGTTTTTCCTACGGCTGAATCCATCAGGCCATTCACGTGTTTCCTGCATAATTCAGCAATCGGGTCCATTCCGTGTTTGCTTATCGCATATTCAAAAATGTGCTTAGAAGTGAGTAATTCAGAAGATAGAATGCGGGCGTATTCCTCCGATACTTCGTTCTGTCGTTTCATAAAAAGTCCTTGTAAGACGAACGGACCGATCTTGACTGGGTGAATGGGACGGAAGATGAGTTTGAGCGCCAGGAAGTTGGTGAGGTAGCCAACTACCAATCCACCCAAAGGAAGTAGCCACCAATGCTGATAGAAGTGCCAAACAATCATTTGGATAACGCCAAATTGAAAGCCGAATACAAAACTAGATGTCTCTATAAACTTGAACTCTTGTTCTCCACATTTCAGAAAGATCTTGTTCAGCAGCGCAGGGTCTTCGGTCAATCCTTCTACCATCATTCCATTGATGTCAAGAAGTTGATGAATGTCTTTTTTTACATCCAGTAGGACGTTTTCAATCGCCAATGGAAATTGAGCCGTTGCATCACGATGGAGTTCATCGATGCTTGCTTTCGGAAGCAGCCTCCAAATGATAGGCAACTCCTTTTTCATCACCTCATCAATAATGGCTTTGCTGAGTTGATCCAAATGCGGTCTCATTTCTTCGGTGATTCCTTTTGCATCCAACTTCTCGAATTCCTCCTCTACCGAAATGAGTTTGGAGGTGACCAATTCTACCGCTTTGGTAGACATTTTATAGGCCTTCGATGGTATGATCCCTTGCCATCCAAAGGGACGTTTGCCTACATATTCCAACGGGTAGAAAGTCATGTAAACTGCCAGTTTGTTGGTAAGCCAACCGACCAGCGCGGCAATAACAGGAATAGAGAGAAGAAAAATGGAATCGATGCTCACACTACAGAATTACTCATTCTTGGTGGATGAAGATAACCGAATGGTTTAAAAAGCTAAGGTGAATCGGATTTGATCAATCTCCTAGAACAACCAAATGCTTATCACTCCGATGATAAACATGGTTAAAACAACGATCAATAAGTAGACTAACGAAAGACCAACCGTGTTGCCAATGGCGCGAAAGGTTGAAATGTTCTTGAGTCTCTTGAGTCCGAATATCAGGTAGCTGAGCGTCAAAATCACTACCAAGGGATCTAGCCAATCCGAGTCGATAAGTAAGGAAACGAGGTTGCTAATGATGAGTAATAGGAAAATGAATGAGTGCAGGTGGAGTGAGAAAATTACCGTATCGATATAAAAAGGACGCGGTTTGCCCCACATTAACCACATGAGCAGCGCAAATACAGGCATCAGAAAAAACATGGAAAGCGAAAGATTCTTGTAGAATTCATCGCGGAATTGTGACCCATGTTTATCAGGGTCATCCAGTAGTCGGCTCAGTTGGGTTACCAGACGTAATGCAATGCTGGATTCCTCTAGTTCAAGTTCCGGGATGATTAGGTCGATTTCTGCGCCTAAGTCAGGGTTGGAACCTTTAAGGGTAACGAAGCCAGAGTCGCTTTTGTTCGTGATAGTAGAATCAGTTGATAAGGTGGCATTCTCCTTTTTTGTGGGTTTTGTGTTCCAATTTTTCCAATCCTCGACATCAAAGCCCATAACCAGGAACCCAATGAACGAAATGAAGAGGTAAAGCCGAATGGGAGGAACGTAAGATGCTCTGCGACCAGCGCTGAACTCTTGCGTCAGCAACCCAGGCTTGAACAGCAGGTACTTGAGGGTGATCATCAGTCGCGTATCGAAATTGAAATTGTCCGATACGTATTCTTTTATGAGTTCCCAAAAACCGATGTGCAGATTGCGTTGCTCTTGCCCGCAAGTGGCGCAAAACTTGTGCGCAGCTTTTATAGGCGCATGGCAATTCGAACAGACCTTATTATTGGAAGCCATTCCGAAAATTACGCTAAATATTGGCCAAGCCGCAGCTGGTGGCGATATTCTGAAATAGAACTACTTGGCGAAATAATCTGATACCGTTTTGTCTTTAGAACCTGCGATATAGGTATAGAATCCGCTGCCCGTTTTGGCGCCAAGATTTCCGCTGGCCACCATATTTACCAATAGCGGGCACGGGGCATATTTCGGGTTGCCCAAGCCTTCGTGCAACACGCGCATGATGCTTAGGCAGGTATCTAGTCCAATAAAGTCTGCCAAGTGCAAGGGGCCCATAGGGTGTGCCATTCCCAATTTCATGATCGTGTCTATTTCCTCTACGCCTGCCACACCGTGGTAAAGCGTTTCGATGGCCTCATTGATCATCGGCATCAAAATGCGGTTGGCCACAAAACCAGGGTAATCGTTCACTTCTACAGGAACTTTCTCCAGCTTTTTGCTCAGCGCCACGATCTTGGCCGTAGTATCATTCGAAGTGGAATAGCCACGGATGATCTCTACCAGTTTCATCACCGGCACCGGATTCATGAAATGCATACCGATTACCTTGTCGGCACGTTTGGTGGCTGCTGCTATCTGCGTAATGGAGATGGAAGAAGTATTGCTGGCAAATAGGGTTTTTTCTGGGCAAATGCCTTCCAATTTAGAGAAGATGCTCAACTTCAATTCCTTGTTCTCGGTAGCGGCTTCCACTACAAGGTCGGCATTTGAGGCTCCTTTCTCAAGGTCAGTATGGAATGAGAGATTACCTAGCGTTTTCAGCTTTTGGTCTTCGGTAAAGGTGCCTTTGGCAATTTGGCGGTCAAGGTTTTTGGCAATGGTATTCTTGGCCTTTTCCAACGAGTCTTTGCTTACATCAACCAAGGAAACCGTAAAACCGTTCTGCGCAAAAACGTGCGCAATTCCGTTTCCCATGGTTCCAGCACCAATAACCGTAATGTTCTTCATCGTGTGTTTGTTTGGCGCGAATATAATCAGCTTACCAAATAACGTAGAAATGAATGTAAAGACTAAGGCATTATCATGGCTTTTCTACCATTTGGCAGGTTTTCAATTATCTCCTGATCAAGCAAACTGACGATGGGTACTGCTCATTAAGCAAGTAAATTACTTAATAGTATTACTAGCATTACGTAGGGTTTTCTCGTTAAATCACGTAGAAATGAAAGCTTCTGTTTTTTGTGGCAACTAGATTCAATCGGGAATCCAACATAATGTCAACAAGTTAACACGCGGAAGTACGGATGTTGAATGTGTAACTCTTTACCTTTCTGAAAGGAATTATACTGGAAGACAATGAAAACCGCGGAAAACATCTATGAACGCATGATCTCGGAAATAGAGGATTATGCAATTCTCTTATTGGATCTAGACGGAAATGTTGTCAATTGGAATAAGGGAGCTAAGAAACTCAAGGGATATGCTGCACAGGAGATCATCGGAAAGAATTTCACGTTATTCTACACGAAAGAAGATGTAGAGAACGACCTTCCGCAGAAACTCATTACCGAGGCCATAGCCAACGGTAAAGCATTGAATGAAGGTTGGCGCTTACGAAAAGACGGCTCACGGTTTTGGGCAAGTGTACTTATTACGGCTGTTCGTAATGAGCAAGGAGACATCATCGGGTTTACCAAAGTGACCCGAGATCTGACCGATAGAAAGGCAATTGAGAACGGGCAAGCGGCTTTGCATTCTCTTCTGAAAAAAAAGGTCGAAATCGGATCAGTGGAACTCGAACAGGCATTAAAGGAAATAGGCGACTATAAATATGCGCTTAACGAATCTTCCATCGTGGCCATTACAGATCATAAGGGCATTATTGGACATGTGAATGATAATTTCTGTGATATATCGAAATATGCTCGAGAAGAACTGATAGGGCAAGACCATCGCATCATCAACTCGGGCCATCATTCCAAGGAATTCATCAAAGGGTTGTGGAAAACGATAGCCAATGGAAAGGTTTGGACCGGGGAAATGAAGAACAGAGCAAAGGATGGTAGCTTCTACTGGGTTGATACCACCATTGTCCCATTTCTTACCAACGAAGGTAAACCGTATCAGTACCTGGCCATTCGGGCAGACATTTCGGAGCGTAAGCAGACAGAAGAGAAACTCATACGGGCTAATCGACTCTATGCCTACATCAGTGCGGTCAACAAGAGCATCGTCCACATTCGCGAAAGGCAACCACTTTTTGATAAGGTCTGTCAGGTTTCCATCGACATAGGAATGTATTCCTGTGCTTGGATCAGTATGATCGATGACAATGACAAGCTGATTAAGGTAAGTATGAAAGGCAGTCCTGAATGGCTTGCTTTTCTCAATAAGCATGGTTTAGAGTATTCACTACCAGAACTTCGTGGTACACCCACTGGTGAAGCTTTATTCACTGGTAAGAATGTGATCCTTAATCGCATTATGGAAGACACGTTCATTGCTCCTTGGAAGACAGAGATGAGCGAAATTGGACTGAAATCGATCATGATTCTGCCCATTAAGGTTTTCGATCAGGTGATCGGAGTATTCTACCTTGTATCAACAGAAGAGGATTTCTTTGATCAGCAGGAGATAGAACTCGTGGACGAGGCTGCGGGTGATATTTCGTTTGCGCTGGAAGTGATGGAAAAAGACGCCATGCAGCGCCAGACAGAAAAGGATATCCTTCGGAGCGAATCAAAACTGGTTGAAGCACAACGTCTGGCTAAGATGGGAAGCTTTGAAATGGATCTGGTTCGAGATAAGATTTACTGGTCTGATGAGTATTACCTGATAATGGGATTTAAGGTCAGAGAGGTAGAAGCAGCACCAGAACGGTTCTTTGAGCTTGTTTATCCAGAGGATCGAGATAGTGTAGTTGAAGGGTTCAATTCTGCGTTCGAAACATTGGAAGCAGGTTCCACAACTTGTCGGATCATTTCAAAGGATGGCAAGCTGAAATACTTATACATCCAATGGAAATTTGAGTTTGGGAAAAACAAGGCTCCGACAAGGTTATATGGCGTGGTTCAGGACACGACCGATCAACGTATTGCAGAGCAGAAACTGATAGAGAGCGAAGCCTTCAATAGGGGAGTATTGAACTCTCTCAGTTCAGAAATTGCCGTTTTAGACAGTGCGGGAGAAATAGTGGCGGTCAATCAGTCGTGGACAGATTTTGCTTTGAACAACGGGGCAACAGATTTGGAAAGGGTTGGCGTTGGATGCAATTATTTCCGAACGTGCGAACGTTCAGCCAAGAATGGAGACCGCTCGGCAGATCAGGCAATTGAAGGCATTAAAACCGTAATGTCTGGAAACCAAGCTTCATTTTACATGGAATATCCTTGCCATTCGCCCAATGAGAAGCGATGGTTCAGTATGCGTGTTATGAAGTTTGAAAGTCGTGTTCAGATGATCGTCATCTCGCACGATAACATAACCGACCGGAAAAATGCAGAGCGGCAATTGGAAAAGACCTTAGAAGAATTGGAAAACCGCGTGCAACTGCGCACAGCAGAGTTGGAGGAAAAAAACAAGGACATCCTTGACAGTATCAATTATGCCAAGCGTATTCAGGTTAGTCGACTGTGCAGTCATAGCCAATTGAACCAAGTGTTTCCGAAGTCTTTTGTGCTTTCCATGCCAAGGGATATTGTAAGTGGAGACTTCTTTTGGTGCCACCAAACACCGAATAAGAAGTTTGTTGCTGTAGCCGATTGTACTGGTCACGGGGTTCCTGGCGCATTGATATCCATCATTGCAAACAGCCTTTTAGAACGTATCGTGGTAGAAGAGCACATTGAAAATCCTGCCGAAATACTTCAGATTCTTGATAAGCGATTGAAGGATGCTGTAAAAGGAGACCAAGAAGAAGTGAAGGATGGGATGGATATTGCCATATGTGCCGTAGATACCTATTTCAATGAGCTGTATTATGCAGGAGCGCTTCGGCCACTTTTCATTTCAGATGAGAATCAAGTCATGAAGGAATTTGCCCCCGATCGGTTTGCAATTGGTGGTGCCATGGCAGACGGAGAAAAAGTCTTCACCACCATGCGTTTCCCAATTGTTCCAGGGCAGCGTATCTACCTCACATCTGATGGATATTACGATCAGTTTGGCGGTATAAGTGGTAAAAAATATCTCAAAACGCGATTCAAAAAAAAGCTAGATGAACTGCGAACGGTTCCTGTAGAAATGCAGTACTCCATCTTAAAGAAGGAATTCAAGGATTGGTCGGGCACAAATTTTCAGGTTGATGATGTGATGGTGCTGGGAATTGAGATGTAGCAATTCTACTCAAGCGATACCTTCTTGAGAAAGAATCTGCACTTATTGGAACGAGATAGCAAAACGGATACTTAGGCGCGGCTTGCGTCTATGAGCATCATTTCGCCTTTGCCTTTCAGGTCAGCTAGGCCAAGTTGTTCTAATTTAAATGCACCAGGGGATAGGAGGGAAGCAGTGGCTTCGGTAATGGTCAATTTCATAGGGCGGCCATTGCTTTCAACGCGCGAAGCAATATTCACATCATCACCCATTACATCAAACTGACAGCGGGTTTTGCCTACCAAACCAGAAATAAGACTACCGGAATGAATGCCAACGCGGCACGTCCATTGTTGCTCATGCGTGCTGTTTCGTTTGTCCAGAAAATCAATGATCTCCAATCCGGCCGTCACCAGCTTTTCCGCGTGCTGCATGTCTACTTTACCTCCAACGCCAGACGCAGCCATGTAGCCATCGCCCAAGGTTTTAATACGCATGCATCCGTTGCTCGTTATCACCTCATCAAAACCAGTAAAAATGTCTGTCAGCTCATCTACAAGTACGGTTGGTGCTAGGTGCGAGGTGATGCCTGTGTAGTCCACCATATCGCAGAACATGATGCTCGTGTGCTCATGGATTACGGGTTGATAACCACCCGTCTTTTTCAACTCCTGAATAACAGCACTTGGCAGCAAGTAGCGAAGCAGCGCATCTGATTTTTGGCGCTCAATCTGAAGGTCGATGTGTGTTTTGATACGCGCCTGAACCACTTGCGCATTGAAGGGTTTTGAGATGAAATCGGCACCGCCAATGGCAAAACCTTTGGTCTCGTCAGAGGCTTCGTTCAGTGAAGTGAGAAAAATGATGGGAACAGACGCAGTCAGTTCATTCGATTTCAAATGCTGGCAAGCTGTGTATCCATCCATTTCGGGCATCATCACATCCATCAATACCAAGTCGATAGAAGCATCTTTGGTTACCAGTTCCACAGCTTTCAATCCGTTCTTGGCTACCTTAATGTTGTAGGTATCTTTGAGTAGGGCGGTAAGTAGTTGCAGATTCTCAACCGAATCGTCTACAATAAGAATCGTGTTTCTACCGGTTACGGTAAGTCCAAAACTATTCATGCCCTTCCATCTTATTCAGCATGTCCAGGGCATCATCAAATTCCATTTCGCTAAGGGCGTTATGGGCAGCATCTATCCATTGCTTGTTTGTTCCAAAATCATAGGTTGCCATGGCCTCATCCAGCAGGTCAACAGCAGATGGATCGTTATCTGAAATACGTTTTTTCGTTCTTGCCAGTAGATTTTTCAAGGCTTCTGTGTCAATTGCAGGAAGACTGGCTTCTTCCTGCACATCTTGCTCCAACTTGTCTTTAATGCTGGCGCACAGTTTTACGAAGATGGCCGCTAGGTCTGAAGCTTCGGTATAAAGCAGGTCTACATCCAATCCGCTTGGGTCGCTGAAAGAATGTGATACGCTTCGAGCCCTTTTGCCCAGATCCAATGCTCCAATATTGCCCGCCACACCCGCCAAGGCATGCATCAGGCTACTTAGTTCCTGTGTGTCTTGGGCTTTAATGAGTTTGTTCACCTCTTTGTTTACTGAAGCATATTTATTGGCGAACGATAGGAGGATCTTGGTGTAAAGTGTGGCTTTTCCTCCACATCTTAGCAGGCCATCATTCACGTCTATGCCATCAATGGTAGGGAAAATGCTAGGCGTTTCCGTCTTTTTGGTTTTGGCCAGTTCTGCCTGTTCCGCACTTGGTTGAAAACCACGTGGCACTAAAAAATCGACCAAGGTCTGGTACAGCAACTTTGGATTGATGGGCTTGGAAATGTGCTCATTCATTCCTGCTGCCAAGCTTTTTTCGCGTTCTCCGGCCATGGCATGTGCCGTCATGGCAATGATGGGTTTTCCATCGTGCAATTTCAGTTCACGTATCTTACGTGTGGCGCTCAATCCATCCAAAACGGGCATTTGAATGTCCATCAGCACGGCATCAAAACTCATTGTCTGTAGCGTATCTACTGCAAGCTGACCATTGGCCGCGTGCGTTGCTTCCACACCCACATCCTTCAGCAGTTCAATGGCCAATTCGGTGTTTATCTCGTTGTCTTCTACCAAAAGCACATGTTTGCCTGTAAGCAATAGGGCAAAGTGGTCTATGTCGCCCGATTCGGCAGTGCCAACGGCTGCGGCAAATTTGTTCTTGTAGAGGCTCTTTTGAATGGTATCGAACAGCACCGATGGGCTGACTGGTTTTACCAGAAACTCATCAATCAAGGTTTTGTTATGTGCAGCAAGGCCAATGTTTTCCACTCCATAAGCAGAAACCATCAACACACTTGGGCTGGTCTTTACCTTTTCGCGTTGCAGTTGCTCCAACATATCCACGCCATTCATTTCGGGCATAGACCAATCGGTAATGATAAGAGCGATGGGTTCTTTTTCCGATTCAGTGCGATAAAGCTCTATGGCATCTTGGGCATTATCGGCTTGCAGTACTTCAAAACCAAAGGACACCAACATGTCGTGTAATACCATTCGGGCTGTGTCCGAATCGTCTACCAATAGCACGCGGATTCCTTCCACACTTTTCGGTCTTTTGGTGGAAACCACATATTCGGCATCTGCAAAGGCAAAAAAGGCATCGAAATAAAATTCACTCCCTTTTCCTTCTTCGCTGCGTACTTTCAATTCGCCTTGCATGAATTCCACCAATCGCTGACTGATGACAAGGCCAAGGCCAGTGCCTCCGAATTTCCGCGTGGTGCTCACATCAGCCTGCTGAAAAGCGGAGAAGAGTTTTTGCTGTTGTTCTGGGCTGATGCCAATACCGCTATCAGTGATTGAAAAATGAATGCGAAGTCCATTTTCGAGCCGTTCACTGACACGACAGACCAGCTTGACATCGCCATGCTCTGTAAACTTCACTGCATTGTCCAATAGGTTCAGTAGCACTTGGCGCAAGCGAAGCGGGTCGCTTTTCATATCTGCAGGAATGTCGCGATCAAACTCAATGATGAATTCGATGTCGCGCTTCTTGCGCAACTTCACGTTCACCAATTCTGCCACATCGTTGATAAGGGCTTCCAGATTGAAGTTGACCGAGTCGAAGGCGAGTTTGCCCGCTTCAATCTTCGAGAAATCGAGAATATCGTTGATGATCTGCATCAACGATTCGCTGCTTCGTTGAATCTTGAGCAGGTTTTCCCGCTGCTTAGGTTCCAAGGCCGTCTTCAGTGTGAGGTAACTCAGTCCGATGATGGCATTCATAGGAGTACGAATCTCGTGGCTCATGTTGGCCAAAAAGTCGCTCTTGGAACGATTGGCATCTTCAGCCAATTCGCGCAGCGCACTCATTTGCACGTATTTTTCTTCTACTTCGGCATTCTTCAGTTTTACCACGTCCATCTGGCGACCACCAAAGGATGCAAAGAGGCCAAGAAAGAGCGGTGCAGTATCTATGATCCAAAGCAATGGCGAGCCCTTTTGGCTTGCAATAAGATGCGGCCAACTGGCATCTCCAAACTCCACAAAACTTTGGAGAACAGTTCCGATAACGGGAAAGCAACACCCGAACAGCGCACCATAAATGGTGTATTTTACGAGTTCACTTGTGTGCTTCACAGATGGTTTTAAAGTCATGGTATGAAGACAATTCGTCACGCTGAAAGTAAGCAAGA